>CADBPH010000203.1 GCA_902796455.1 uncultured Bacteroidia bacterium | reverse complement strand
GTCGTACCGGCGGAAAACGGGGCTGATTTCTTTTTCTGCCTTCCTCCTGTCACCTTTTCTGCCGGATTGACGGTGGTGATCCGGACGGATGACGGCAATTTCTCCTTGGAAGAAACGAATCCGGTCATCATCAGCCGCGGGCGGCTCACCACCATCAATCAGACCGGAGCCGGGACGACATTTACCAAACTGGGGCTGCAGATCCCTTCCGGACAAGTGTTCTATTCAAACGACGTAATGGGCCCTGAGATCACGGTCTGCGTGCCCAAGGGAACGAGTCTGAAGTCGATGACTCCCGTTTTCGAGCATACCGGGGCCACGGTGGAGATGTTCGGCAAACCGATCATCAGCGGCAAGACGACGGCCAATTTTTCCTCGCCGTTGACGATGACTGTCTTCTCCACGGACGAGGAATCCTCCATGTATACCATCAAGGTTGTCGAGTACGACCTCCCGGTCGTTTACGTGTCGACCCCGGACCATACCCCAATCGTCGACCGCGATAACTGGATTGCCGAAAGCTCGTTTATCATCCAGCAGACGGACGGAACCCTGGTGGATTATGGCTATGCGTCAATCAAAGGCCGTGGGAACGCGTCCTGGAGCCGGCCGAAGAAATCCTATAGCATCAAGTTGGCGGTCAAGCCGAAAGAGCTCGGCGTGCTCGGGATGCCCGGTCACAAGCGCTGGTGCATGATTGCCGTGCAATGGGGCTATCTGGGCAACAGTATCGGGTATGAGCTGGCCCGCCGGGCCGAGTCGTATGCCTGGCAGCCGCACGGCCGTCACGTGGAGTTCGTGCTGAACGGTACGCATATAGGGACCTACGTTCTGGCGGAGCAGATCCGGATCGACAAGAACCGGGTGGACATCAAGTCCCTTAAGCCGGAAGATATCGGGGAGGACAAGATCAGCGGAGGATACCTGCTGACCTATGACCGGACCTTCAATGATCCGAACAAGTTCAAATCCAAGTATTTCAACATGCCGGTCATGATCAAGGACCCCGATGATGACGACTTGGTTCCGGCGCAGTTTACCTGGATTCAGAATTATATCAACGAGATGGAGGCGGCGATGTCGGACAATACCCGTTTCGCCCGCCGGGATTATCTGAATTATCTGGATATCGATACGTACATCGACATGTGGTTCGTCTGGGAACTGGCCGGAAAGACCGGTTCGCATGACGGGGCGGATTTCGCCCATCCGAACAGTGTCTGGTTCTTTAAGGACCGCGGCGGGAAACTGAAAGCGGGTCCGTGCTGGGATTTCGACTCTTACCTGTTCTCGAACCAGAAACTGCTTTGCAACGCGGGGCAGTACTATGGACGCCTGTTCCAGGATCCTGCCTTCCGGGCCCGGGTGAAAGAGAAGTGGCCGGTCTTCCGCGCTTCCGTGGAGGGGAAGGGGCGTTATAAGACGCCGATTACGGAGTTCATTGACTCCTGTTATAATCATGTCAAGTATTCGGCTGCGCGGAACCAGAAGATGTGGACCTGGACCATGTATAAACTGGACACGGAGTATAAGACAATCCGTAGCGGCCTTCCTGCCAAGATGGACTGGCTGGAAAAACAGATCAACGCCTTGTAAGGGGCCAAACCGGAGCCCGGCGCTGCTGGGAGGAGTATCGTTTCAGAGAAGGTGGTATTGCCGGATGCCTTTCTCCAGTTCCCGCGCCGGCGTCCCTGTTTCCGCCCTGCACAGGGAATCGAGCAGGGCGTGGAAAGACGGCCCGTGGTCGGGATGGCGCAGGTGGCAGAGTTCATGCAGCAGGACATAGTCCCGGAGCGGGTCCGGTAAGCGGACAAGATTCAAATTCAGATTGATGTTACCTTGACGGGAGCAACTGCCCCAGTTGCTCCGGTTGTGCTTGATGGTGACCCGGTTGTAGGGGAAACCATAGGTTGCCGCCAGCGCCGCCAGACGGGGTGGCAATTCTTTTTTGGCCTGTTGCCGGAGTTGTGCCACCTGTTTTTGCAGGGCTGCTTCTTCTTCCGGGGAGCGGTTCACGGCCAGGGGATGCCAACCGTCCGGGTCGGGCCGGGACAACTTCTCCGACTGCCGGAGCACCGTTTCCTTCACCCATTCTTTCCGCGAGGCCAGGAAAGCCAGGCCGGCAGCGTACGGCATGAGCCAGGGAACGGTCACCGAAACGCCAGTTCGCGGGCTGATCCGGATGCTGATCCGTCTTGCCCGCGAACTGCGCCGGACCACCACGGGCCCGAGTGTAACATCGGTAAAGACCTTTTCTGTGGTCACCTTATTTCTTTTTCGTCAGAAGCTTTTCAATCCGCCGGGCCACTTCATCATTGCCGAGGACTCCTGTGAAATCCTGAGCATGCGGGCCGTAGGCGAAAATCGGAACAGGGGAGGGCGTGTGGCCTTTGGTCGCGAAACGGCCGCTCAGATCGCCTTTTTCCGGGGCGCCGCCCGCGAGGGTGAGCCCGCCGGTTTCGTGGTCGGCGGAGATGACGACCAGGGTCTGTCCGTCTTTATCGGCAAAACGGATGGCCGCTTCGATCGCCTTGTCGAAATCCAGCATCTCCATGACGGTTCCGGCAAAGTCGTTCTTGTGGGAGCATTTGTCAATCCGGGCACCTTCAACCATGAGGAAGAAACCTTTTTTGCCGTTGCGGTGCTGCTGGAGGAAATCGATTGCGTATTGGGTCGAAACCGGGAGGAAATCTCCGCGTCCTTCCGTCAGATAAGTGGTTTCGCTCTTGGGGGGAAGATAGCCGATGCGGGAGGCTGTCTTCAGGGCAGGGTCAGCGAGGTTGTCGACCACGGTGAACTGCTCCCGGATACCGGTCCGGGTCGCGTCGCTTAATTGTTCGAATTCCTCCTTGGTCCCGGCGGCAAAGAAGATCAGATGGCTCTTGATCAGGTCTGCCCAGATCTGGGAAGACCTGTTCCGGTTCGGCTGGTGTGCGTAGAAACTGGCCGGTGTCGCTCCGTCCATATCATCCGTCGAGACAACACCGCTGACGATGCCTAGCGGGGCCAGCATTTCCGGCAGGTTGGGAATCGGCTGCTTGTCCTTGTCCATGCCAACGGCTCCATTGTATGTTTTCTGCCCGGTGGCAAAGGCTGTCCCGGAGGCAGCGGAGTCAGTCGTATAACTCGTTGCGGATGAAGTAGTTACGAAGCCGATATGTTTGAGATTCATTACCGTCAGTGCTCCGCCGTTGGCATAGTATCCAGCTGTAATCTGGCCCAGGCCGGTGCCGTCTCCAATCATCAGGATGACATTGACCGGCGCTTTCTTGGAACCGTCAGATTTGAAGGTGGGCATGTAGGTGCTTTGGGGTGTTACTCCCTTGATTTCCCCTTCTACGAGCTTTTGCGCAGCAGCGGGCAGGATGCTCAGAAGGGCGATGCCGGCGATAAGAATGCTTTTTTTCATGTCGTTTTCTTGCGGTGTAAAAAAAAGATTTGAATGTTCCGTCAAAAATAGAGAAAAAGTCCGAAATATAAAAACAGGAAGATAAAACAGGTTCGGCGTGGCGGAGGGAACGCGCTGTTTCGTGCTTGAGCGGCTGCGGGGCGGCCCACCGGGCAGATTATTTCTGCTCTTCAAGCCACCTGGCAAGTGCTGCCTCGAATTCCGGACGGTACCGGGCGAAACGATCGTTTCCCTTTCCTTTATATTCCTCGGAGGAGTAGCCCCAGCCATGACCTCCGGAAGGGTAGACATGGAGTTCTACGGGGACTTTGTTTTCGATAAGGCGGGTATAGTAGGGGATGAAATTGGTGGCGGGGACGCTGTTGTCATCTGCTGAAAGGACGATGAACGTCGGCGGGGTATTCTCGTTGACATGCGTGTCGGGAGAATAGTATTCCAACAGTTTCAGGTGGGTGTCGACATGCTCGTTCCACGTCTCGTCTTTTCCCAGGAGATGATCTTTTGTGCTGCATTTTTCTCCGCGCCGGATGGTAATCCTGGGGTAGAGCAGGATCGTGAAATCGGGCCTGGTGACAGCGTCCGTATACATGACCGAGGCGAGGGATGAGAGGTAACCGCCTGCAGAGCCTCCGGTAATCCCGATTTTCCTGATGCCCCATTCGGCTGCATGGTGGCGGCAATAGCGGAAAGCATTCTGCACATCATCCAGCGGAACGGTCCTGTGACCATTCGGAAGTCGGTATTTGAGCATGCAGACTGTCACCCCGTGATCGATCATCCACTTTGATCCGTATGCGCCTTCGTTGAAGGTCGAAAGGTGGCTGAATCCGCCTCCGGGGACCATGATTACCATCAGCCCGTTGGGTTCCTTCGGGAAACACAGGTCCATTCTCGCATCGTCGCCGATATTTGCCCTTGAACCGCTCTGGGTGCATGTCTCTTCTCCGCGGAGACCG
>CADBPH010000202.1 GCA_902796455.1 uncultured Bacteroidia bacterium | reverse complement strand
TAGGTATAGATCAAGGCCAAGAGACCCATCAGTGAAATGCAGGCGAAAATATTGATTCCCGTGACAATGTTCAAGGCGATAGATGGAAGAAGCAGCACAACACCCATCCGGCCGATTTGATACAATATAAAAGACACACTGCACAGAATGCGGACAAACGGGCTGAACCGCTGCTCCAGATATTCATACGCCGTCGTTACGCCCAGACTGCGGAATTTCGGAATGAACAGCAGGGTAATTAGGGGGACAACCAAAACAATCCCCAGATTGAAGAACAAATAGCTCCAATCTGTCGCATACGCTTTCGCCGGGATAGACATGAAGGTAATCGCAGACAGACTTGTTCCGAATATGCTCAAACCTACGATAAACCAAGGGATACGACCTCCGCCTTTGAAATAATCTTCCGTGTTTTTCTGCCGTTTGGAGAAAAAAACGCCCATTCCGGCCAAAAGCAGGAAATAAATAATGATTACGCAGATATCCAACCAACCCAATGCCCTGACCCGGCTGTGGATATCCCCTTTCAGGACAACGGGTGTCCGGACTCCCGGTGCCACTTCTCCGCTGCACACGAAAAAGGAATTGCCTTTGCGGACCATCGCTGTCGTTACGGGAAGTATCTGATCCTCAACCGGCACAGTCAACATGGACGATGTGACTGTATGATAGATCCGCAACACATTGTCCGGAGTTGCTGGGTCTTCGCTTCGGCCGCCTGCAAACAGGATGTGGTTCGTCCCGAACGGTACGGCACTGCCAGCCATCACCGGGAAATCGCCTTTTACTACCTTCCAGGATTCCAATCGCGGATTCCAAACCCAGCCATCTTTCAAGACTTCCCAGGGGCCCTGACCCTGGAAATTCCGCCCACTGAACAAATAGAAACAATTATCCATCCCGTCGCTCTGCACAACGCCGACGGAAAAGGCCCGGGGCGGCGCTTCCGGCCAAGGCAATTCGCGGCAGGAGCGGGTTTTCAAGTCCAAAGCCAGGAAAGAATCCAAGGCGTTTCCAGTCATCGAGGAAATTCCACCCGCCAAAAAGACCTGACTGCCAACCTTACCGCCCGCCATATTGGACAACGGGAAGGGCAAAGACCCCCATTCCTCCACGAATGGCTTCCCTTTTTCATCCATGCAGAGCAGGCGGATATCTGCCAGGCATTCCCCTGCCCGACAGCCGCCGATCAGCAACAGCCCTCCTTCATAAGGGATGGTGACACCATAAGCCGATTCTTTCCCGAGCGCTCCAGGCCAACAAGTCCAGCCGGCATCGGCATCTTGAACATAAACATCCGAATACCAAACCTTTGGTCCACCATCCGAGGGCAGTCCTTCCGGAAAATTCGCACCACCGGCCAAGACCAGCCGACCGTCAATCATGCCGGCATAGACGCCGGCCAGGCCCAGATTCCCGGCCGTATCCGATGGAGAAGGCGGAAGCACCGTCCGGCTCCATTCCAGGCTTTCCGACTGGGTCAGGGTCAGTGCCCCTTCCTCTTCCATACCGGATAATTCTGAACGGCTGCATGACGGAAGCCACAATAGCAGCACCCCCAGCAGAAAGTAAGTAAAGTTTTTCATTTCAAGTTCTTACGGGGGATACGCGTAAAATAAATCGCATCAATGGCTGTTTTCTCGCCACCCTCATACAGTACGCCAACGTCACCGCCCTTCAATATAACCAAATCACTGTAAGAAGCCGGGCCTTCTGTTATGGTCGCCACCCGTTTCCACGTTTTACCGGCATCCTTGCTCATGCGAAGCGTCATGTTGCGTCGTTTGGACGCATGCTCGGGATTGGAGAAATACAGGACCTTGGATGGCCTCCGTCGTACCGAACGATTGATAAGACTGGCTTGGCATACGGGTTCCACGAGGGCTTTATCGGAGTACGGGGGCTCAAAAGAAATACCCCGGTCCTTGCTGATCGCCACCTGTCGCCAGATATCGTCGGCACCGCGGCCCTTCATCAGGTTATTGCGCATGTTCAGCATCAGATCCCCCCCGGGGAGCTCCACGACTGTACTCTCGTTGCCTACGCCCGCCCCGCCGCCGATTTGCCAGGTGTCTCCCCCGTCATCGGAATAAATGACATGAGAAGTAGACCTGCCGCCGAAATTCCCATGGTCGCAGCCGACAACCAGGCGTCCGTCACGCAGTTGGAGGGCATGGCCGGGTCCCGTGGCATACCACGTCCATTCCGGGACCTTCGCCTGCGCCGTAATATCCTTCGGCTCAGACCAAGTCAACCCTTCATCATCGGAATACAGGCAGAAAACACGGCGCGTATTGAATGAAGTGCGATGATGAATGGCCGGTTCGTGATCCCGCCCGTCATTCCAGGTCGCCAACAAAACCACCCGCCCAGTCCGCCTGTCTACGACTGGGGCCGGATTGCCGCAAACATTCGCTCCGTCGTCCCAAATGGTGATCATCTCGCCCCATGTCTTCCCACCGTCCAGCGAACGCTTGACAACCAAGTCAATGTCGCCCGTATCGGAGGTACTACCGTGCCGGGCCTCGGCAAAAGCCAGCAGGACTCCGGATTGGGTACGGACAATAGCAGGGATACGGTAAGTATGGACCCCCTTTTCTCCCTGGTTGAAGACAATCTGTCCGGAAGGAGTCTGCCCCATGGTCAGGCGGGATGACGCCAGGAGAAGAATCAGTACAAGTATTCTTTTCATTTGAAAACATTCTTGAATTCTTCAAACCGGGTTTCCTGAAGATCCCTCTGGAAAGACTCATACGCTGATGGGGACAGGGTAGCCAGCGGCCGGCGGCAAGGCCCCAGATCCAAGCCGGCCGCCTTCATGAACGCTTTCCCTGTTCCGTTCCCATATTTCCCCAAGAGGGCGATCATACGGTTGGCTTCGTACTGAAGCCTGGCGGCGAGACTCCTGTCTCCCGCCTCAAAAGCATCCCTGATTGCATGATATACAGGAGCACTATATCCATATGTACTACCGACAAATGCATCCGCACCGATGGAAAGAGCCTCCAAAAGCATTTCATCGCGTCCCCAAAGAATATTGTATTTCCGGTCCTTGTATTCCAGACACATCTGGTAGTCCATCATATTCTCAAAGGTAAACTTGATTCCGGCAAAGTTCGGAATCAGCCCATCCACGGCCTTCAGCAACTGAAGCATGTCAAAGGAAACATGCGTCAGCACCGGGATATGATAATAATAGAACGGCATTTCTGGAACAGCGGCAGCGACTTCCGCCAAAGTCAGGGCCAAATCATTGACATTCGCTGCTTTCTGGTAATACGGAGCCGTCATCGCTACCGCATCAAGTCCCACTTCGCACGCGTATTTTGCCAGTTCGATGCACTCGTTCACACTGGTACCGCCCAAGAAACCAATTACGGAGAAATTGACTTCCCGGTATTTCGACCATTCCTTGAATAACGCCTTTTTCTCCCCCTGTGTCAAGGCCGATCCTTCACCCGTTGTTCCGCAGGCAAATACCCCACTGATTCCATTATCCTTGTAAAAACGCGCCTGCAGGGCGACTTTGCCCAAATCTACTTTCCCGCTTGCATCAAAAGCCGTAAACGGCGCGCATATCAATCCCCTCATTCTATTCATGGTTATATAACGTATTTTTTCATTGCTGTCCACAAAAGTTGCGGACGGTTGTAAAAGTCAAAAATCAACCAACGTGGGTTCGTAAAACCTCCCCTCTGGTCTCACCGCTGCGGGAAGGCGGAAATCCGCAGCCGGGCAGCGCCCATGGGTATCAGGGAGAGGGTTTCCCCTTCCCGGGCCCGCGGCGCATCCTCATCGGGCAGCACTTCCGTAAATCCGGTGGCATCCCATCCCCAGGAAGGGACTTTCACCCCCGTCGCAGTAAACCGCAGGGGAACATTCTCAGGGGTGAAGGGATTATTGTCAGAAGGCCAGGGACGGCGTTCCGACAGGCGGACCGGAGCGGAACAATCCAGCGCATAGTTCCAGGGGCTCTTCGCGTGGATACTCCAGGAAGGCCAGGCAGAGGCATCCGCTCCTTCCTGCCAGCGGGAAGAACCAATCGCATTGTCGCGGCTGTCTGCCTTGACATATTCTTCCTCAATCGCCAGGGAAAGCGTCAGCGGACCGTAATCCACGCTGACACTGTGCTGGTTGACCGCCCATTCGCGCATGGAAATCTCCATCGGAAGTTCCAGTTCGACAACATCCCCGTCTTTCCACTGCCGCTCGATGCGGGCGTATTGGCCGCCCTTGACGGAGGTGGCACGACCCGCCACCTTGATCCGGGCGCCCTTGCACCAGGACGGAATCCGGAGATACAGCGGGAAGGTGACGGCCTCCGGCGCCGAAACAATGAATTTGACGGCGGTATCAAACGGATAATGCGTCTCCTCTTTCAACGTGATTTCCTTTCCGTCACCCACTTTTACCTTCGCCTCACAGGCATTGTACAAGAGAACGGCCGCCCCGTTGTCAGGGGTCGCCATCACCAGGTGCGCAGCATAATAGGGCCATCCGAAGCCATGATTGTGCTGGCAGCAACGGCTGGAGAAAGGATTCATGGACAGGAAAGGACCCCGGTTCTGGATGCTCGGACTATGGTTGACCGCATCGCTGATAGTCATGTTGGGACATGTGATATAGCGCAGCGATTTGTAGTCCGGCATGAATGCCGCCGGTAAGCTGTTGAACGCCACATCCTCGCAGTTTTCCGCCCAAAGCGGGTCTCCGGTAATCAGCATCAGGATCTCATCGGAGGCCATCTGCTCGACAAACCCACAGGTCTCCGTTCCCTGCCGGGGATCGATGTAGCCGTTCCGGGCGTTTTCGTCTGCCCCGAACATCCCGCCCGGGACCTGGCCAAAAGCCCGCCGGACCAGACGGTAATCGCGGTAGGTGGCCCGAAGCAGGGCACTGTCTTTCGCAAACATGTAATACGTCGCCGGCTCCCGGAAGCATTCGGCAATATTGACATTATGCCAGTTCGGAAGGGTTGAGGGAGAGGTCCAGTCCGCCATGGACCGGTGGATCTTGTCGGCAAAGCCCAGCAGCCATTCCTCCCCCGTCCTGGCATACAACCAGGCTACCGTCCAGAGGTTGTCCCCGGCCCGGGTATTCTCCCAATAAGTCGTATACAGTTCGTCGTCCGGCACGCTGTTAAGATACTGGAAGTACTTCAGCATGAACGGGATGACGCGTTCATCCGCCGTATATTCATAATACTCCTGCAGGATCCACAGGGCCACCATGTTCGGCCAGTAATCCGGACAGCCTTCTTTCTT
>CADBPH010000201.1 GCA_902796455.1 uncultured Bacteroidia bacterium | reverse complement strand
TCCAGGGTCGGTTTCAGATAGAGCGGATCGAAATAATCGTATTCAACGGCGTAAGCCGGTTTGAAGATTTGGACATTCTCAAACCCGTCGATTTGTTGGAGCGCCTTCAACTGGATGTCCAGCGGAAGGGACGAAGAGAATCCCTGCAGATAATACTCCGAGGTATTCTTCCCCTGCGGCTCCAGGAACAGCTGGTGTGAATCCTTGTCCGGGAATGTCCGGAGTTTGTCTTCTATGCTGGGGCAATAACGCGGACCGATCCCATGGATCATTCCGTTGAACAGGGGCGAATCGGCGAAGCCGGATTCCAGCACTTCATGAACCCGCGGATTGGTGTGGAAAATGTAACACGGCATCTGGGGCTTCCCGTCTTGGACAGCCGAGGGCTCCGGCAGGTAAGAGAATTTGTCGGGAAGCGGGTCCCCTTCCTGGAGGATGGCTTTGGACAGGTCGACCGAGCGCAGGTGGATCCGCGGCGGCGTCCCGGTTTTCATCCGGGCGGTCGGAATTCCCAAGGCGGCCAGCTGGGCGGACAACCCATGTGACGAAAGCTCTCCGATCCGACCACCTTCGAAAGCCGTCCGGCCGATGAATAATTTTCCTTCCAGGAACGTTCCGGCGGTCAGGATAACTGCCTGAGATTTGAAAATTGCCCCGGTATTTGTACAGACGCCCGCAATTTTTGAATTCTCAAAGAGAAAACGCGTCGCCAAATCCGCGTAAATGTCTAATTTACAATTATTTTCGAGAAAAAATCGCCAGCACGCAGAAAAGGCGGTTTTATCGCATTGTGCGCGCGGACTCCACATCGCCGGGCCCTTCGAGCGGTTGAGCATCCGGAACTGGAGCGTACAGCGGTCCGTGACGATGCCGGTGTATCCTCCCATGGCGTCAATCTCCCGGACGATCTGTCCCTTGGCGATTCCGCCCACTGCCGGGTTGCAGGACATGCGGGCGAATCCGGTCAGGTCCATTGAGATCAGCAAGACGGACGAGCCCATGTTGGCAGCGGCCATGGCTGCCTCGCAGCCGGCGTGTCCCCCGCCGACCACAATGACGTCATAATCGAATTTCATAAGGAGGCCCGCATCTGGAGGTAATAATTTTCCTTTTGCCGCATGATGCGCTGCTCTTCTTCCGTGTGGTCATCGTAACCGGCCAGGTGCAGGACGCCGTGGACCATGACGCGGTTCAGCTCGTCCTCGAACGTTGTTCCGTATTCCAGTGCGTTTTCCCGGACACTGTCGACACTGATGAACAGGTCGCCGGACAAAACGTTCCCTTCTCGATAGTCAAATGTAATGATATCAGTAAAATAGTCGTGCTGCAAATATTTCTGGTTGATATCCAGAATGTAGCGGTCGGAACAAAAAATAATGCCCAGCGCACCGAGCCGGCAGACCTCGCTCTCAGCAACCATCCTCAGCCACTGATTGTTAAACCGCCGTCCCTTGAACACGAAAGGAGTATCCTCGAAAAAGTAAGAAACCATGAATCGGTAATTTTCTGCAAATCTATAACGAATAATAAAAAGTTTGAAATAAAAATAATTATTTCTATCTTTACGCCGCTAAGCGAATAATTATAAAATAAGATATGGAAGTTAGAAAAACAAAGAAGGCCAATCTTGAAAACAAGAGGCTTCTCTTCACGGAAATCGGCTTGGTAGCAGCCCTCCTCGTGGTTTGGGGAGCATTCGAGTATACCTCGAAAGAAAAGAAGGTTGCCGACCTGGGTGGCAATGAGCAGGTCGTCGAGGTCGAGGACATGGTTCCCATTACCCAGGAGACTCCTCCCCCGCCGGAGCAGGCCCCGAAGATTCCGATCCTTTCCGACCAGATCGACATTGTCGATGATGACATCAAGGTCGACGACAACCTCTTCCAGAACCTCGAGGACGATGCCAACATGGGTGTCGAAATCATGGACTATGTAGAGGAAGTACAGGAAGAAGTCGTTCAGGAGGAAGAGATTCCGTTCCAGCTCGTTGAGGAAAAACCGACTTTCCAGGGCGGTGATGCGAACGAATTCAGCAAATGGGTCAACAAGAACCTGGTTTATCCGGACATTGCCAAGGAAAATGGTGTCCAGGGTCGTGTTCTCCTCCAGTTCACGGTGAACACCGACGGCTCCGTTTCGAACGTGAAAGTCCTCCGTGGTGTCGACTCTTCCCTCGACAAGGAAGCTGTCCGCGTCGTTTCCCAGTCTCCGAAGTGGAAACCCGGCAAACAGAGAGATCGCGCAGTGAAGGTTACCTATACCTTCCCGGTATTCTTCCAGCTGCGATAAGAATAGCTAAAACCTACGTCGAGGCTGACCATAGCAATGGCCAGCCTCTTTTGTTGAAACAGAAAAAGGGACTGTCTGCATGGAAGACAATCAGAAGATAGAGAAAGCCGTATTTGTCGGCATTATCAAAGCAGGGGAAGACGAGCGGAAAGTCATGGAATACCTGGACGAATTGCAGTTCCTGGCGGAAACGGCCGGGGCTGTCGGCGACAAGAAATTCGTCCAGCGGCTGGACCGTCCGGAAAGTTCCACGTATATCCGTAGCGGAAAGCTTCAGGAAGTGGCAGAATATTGCGAAGAAAATGAAATCCAATATGTTATCTTCGACGATGAACTCTCCGGAATCCAACAGCGGAACATCGAAAAGACCATCAAGAAAAGCGCGGTCATCGACCGGACAAGCCTGATTCTGGAAATCTTTGCGCAGCGGGCCAAGACCTCTTATGCGAAAATGCAGGTGGAACTGGCGCGGTACAACTACATGCTCCCCCGCCTGGCCGGTATGTGGACCCACCTGGAACGGCAGCGGGGCGGACACGGAACCCGCGGCGGTATGGGTGAAACCCAGATCGAGGTCGACCGGCGTATTGTCAAGGAACGGATCATCCGGCTGAAAGAGCAGCTCAAGAAAGTGGACCGCCAGATGGCTACGCAGCGCGGAAACCGGGGCTCGATGGTCCGCCTGTCCCTGGTCGGGTACACCAACGTCGGGAAAAGCACCCTGATGAATCTGCTGGCCAAGAGCGACGTCTTTGCCGAGAACAAACTCTTCGCGACGCTGGACACGACCGTCCGGAAAGTGGTGATTGAAAATGTCCCCTTCCTGCTCAGCGACACGGTCGGGTTCATCCGGAAACTGCCCACCCAGCTGATCGAGGCCTTCAAGAGCACCCTGGACGAAGTGCGGGAGGCAGACATCCTGGTCCACGTCGTGGACATTTCCCATCCGGACTTCGAGGAGCAGATGCAGGTCGTGGAGAAAACCCTGAAAGACATCGGCGCCGACAAGAAACCGGTCTTCGTCGTTTTCAACAAGATCGACGCGTATCGGTACGAGGAATACGACGCGTTTTCCCTGGAGCCGAAGACATCGGCGAACCAGACCCTGGAAGAGCTGAAAAACAGCTGGATAGCACAGGAAAAGACCCCGTGCATCTTCATTTCCGCCAAGGAAAAAACGAATATCGACAAGCTGCGGAGCGACATCTATAAGATGGTCGCGGAAATCCACGCCGGCCGTTATCCGTTCAACAATTTCCTTTGGTAAGGGGCATCAGAACGTCGCACGGGGATACAGCCGGAAGTCGCATTTGACCTTCCGGAGATGGCCGGTCAGCACCATCTCGGCCGCAATCTCCCCCATCTGGGAAAAGTCTGTGGAAACCGTTGTCAGTCCGTTCAGGACGAGCTCGCTCAGCGGCGATTCGTTATAGGAAATGATGCCGATATCCCTGCCGATCGTGTATCCCTTGCTCCAGGCCTGCAGGACCAATTCTTTCAGGCCGATGTCCAGCTGGCTGTTCAAAATCAGGTATGCCTCGTTTTTGCGGATGTCATTGGGCGTCGTCCGGCTCAAAGACTTGATCCGGATCCGGTATTTCTTGCTGAACCGCTTGACCGCGTCGAGGATTTCCGAGTGGTATAGACTGTCCGGGACCGAAATGACATTCAGTTGCGTAAAGTCCCGCAGCCGGTCGACACACTCCCCGAGCGTCACATAAATATCCTGGTTATAATCCTGATACACAGACCCATAATTCCCGACCAGCTCCGGGATATTCCGGTCGAACAGGATCAGTTTCCGGTTCGGAATCCGTTTCAGGAGGCTGATGGCCTTGTTCTGGAC
>CADBPH010000200.1 GCA_902796455.1 uncultured Bacteroidia bacterium | reverse complement strand
GTTGTTGGTCTCCCGGGCGGTCGCGATCATCCGGGCCTCCTGCGGGAAGGCAGCGGTCAGGAAATACGGATCGACGGCGATGCAGTGCCCGCCGACGCCGCAGCCGGGGTTCAGGATGTTTACGCGCGGATGCCGGTTGGCCAGGCTGATGAGTTCCCAGACGTCGATCCCCGCCTTGTCGCAGATGAGCGACAGCTCGTTGGCAAAGGCAATCTGGACATCCCGGCTGGCATTTTCCGTCAGTTTGCACATCTCGGCGGTCCGGGCCGTCGTCGGGTGGAGCTGACCCTGGACGAAACGGCCGTAGAAGGCCTTGGCTGCCTCCGTGGAGGCCTCGTCGATGCCCCCGATGACCCGGTCATTGTGGACCAGTTCGTAGATGACGTTGCCGGGCAGGACCCGTTCCGGACAGTAGGCTACGGAAATTTTCCCGCGGAGTTCCGGCCGCTCGGAGAAAATGAGTTCCGCCATCCGGTCGGTCGTGCCGACGGGGGAGGTGGATTCGATGACGAAGAGGTTCCCTTCGCGCAGGAACGGGAGGACGGAGCGGGTGGCTGCCTCTACATAAGAGATGTCCGGCTGGTGTCCTTCCTTGAAAGGGGTGGGGACGACGACGAAGAAGGCGTCGCTTTCCTGGGGCGTTGTCCGGGCGCGGAGCTGACCTTTCGAGACAACTTCCTGCAGGAGTTCCTGCAGGCCGGGTTCAATGATGTGGAGCTGTCCGGCGTTGGTTTTGCGCACCACGTCGGGATTGATGTCGACGCCGGTTACGTCGATTCCGTGTCCGGCCGCGATGATGGCGGTCGGGAGGCCGATGTAACCGAGTCCTATGAAACAAGCTTGCATGTTCGGTAGTAATTGAAGGTTATGCCTTTGCGCCTCGTTCGCGGAGGGCTTCCACGATCCGCGGGCAGGCCTTGCCGTCGCCGTACGGATTGACGGCACGGCTCATCTGCTCCCATGCGGCAGGGTCGTCCAGCAGGGTGGAAACGCCGCCGACGATGGCCTCGTAGGAGGTGCCGACGAGACGGACGGTACCGGCCTGGACGGCTTCGGGCCGTTCGGTGGTGTCCCGCATGACGAGGACGGGCCGTCCCAGTCCGGGGGCTTCTTCCTGGACGCCGCCGCTGTCGGTGAGGACCAGGCGGCAGTGCTGCATCAGGTAGATGAATTCGAGGTATTCAAGGGGTTCGATGAAGAAGAGGTTCCCGCAGGCGGAAAGGTCTTCTCCGAAGAGTTCATGGATGGGGCCGCGCACGTTCGGGTTCAGGTGCATCGGATAGACGAAATCTACGTCCGGGTAGCGTTCTGACAGGGTTTTAATCGCCCGGCAGATGTTGCGGAAGCCTTCTCCGAAGTTCTCGCGCCGGTGCCCGGTGATGAGGACCATCTGGCGGCCCGCCGGGTTGTAGCCCGCTGCGGCGAGTTTGTTCCGCGTCGCCGTCTGCAGGGCGGAATCTTCCGCCAGCCGTCCGGCAGCCATGTGCAGGGCGTCGATGACGGTGTTTCCCGTGACGACGATCCGCTCGTCGGGAACATTCTCTTTCAGGAGGTTCTCGCGGGCAAGCGGGGTCGGGGCGAAGTCCAGGGAGGCCAGGCGTCCGGTCAGCTGCCGGTTCATTTCCTCGGGCCAGGGGCTCAGGATGTTCCCGGTGCGCAGGCCGGCTTCGACGTGGCCGACGGGAATCTGTTTGTAGAAGGCGGCGAGGGCGGCAGCTGTCGACGTCGTTGTGTCGCCGTGGACGAGGACCCAGTCGGGGCGGGCGTCTTCGAGGACCCCGCGCATCCCGAGGAGCACCCGGGAGGTGATGTCGTACAGGTCTTGTCCGGCTTTCATGATGTCCAGGTCGTAATCGGGCACGATGCCGAAGATATGCAGGACCTGGTCCAGCATCTGGCGGTGCTGGCCGGTCACGCAAACCTGGGTTTCAAAGGCTTCCGGATGCCGCTGGAATTCCTTCACGAGCGGGGCCATCTTGATGGCTTCCGGCCGCGTCCCGAAGACCAGCAGGATTCGTTGTTTATGTACTTCCATCCTTATTGTCATTTACGTTTCGCAGCATGCGAAACACCATATTGGGAAAGATTGCAAATGTACTGATTTTTCCCCTATGTTGCAAGGCCTGCCAGGTCAAGGAATTGCCGGGCGACGTTTTCGATGCGGAAGGGCTCCAGGTCCAGGGGCGGAAGGGCCTTTTCGTAGTTTCCTTTCAGGAATTCGGTCAGTGTATCTTGCTCTTCCTGAGGGAATTCCGAAGAGATGTCCAGGATCGGGCGTCCGGTGAGGGAGTAATCGATCAGTTTGCTGGGCTGCTGGACGCCGGTGCCGTTGCGGAGGTTGATGAGGAAGTCCATGCCGGCCAGCCGGGGCAGCAGTGCTTCGCGGGGGAGGCTGCCGCAGAGTTCCATCCGGCCGCCGAAACGGTCCAGATAGGGCCGGAAATCTTTGTCGTTGCGGGAAAAAACGGAAAAGTGGAAGTCTCCCTCGAGCCCGGACAGGAAGTCCAGGAAGCGGCGGGGATCGCGGAGGCCTTTGTAGGTGACCCCGGCATAGGCGAAACTGGGCACCGGGTTGCCGGCATAGGGCGGAAGCGGGATGCCATCCAGGCGGAATCCTTGCGGAATGACGCGGATTTTATCTTGATATTCAGGGTAATATGCGCTTTTTGCGCTTTCGATGGGGACGGTGATGAAGTCGCACATTCCGCACCATTTCCGTTCCCGCTTTTCCATGAAAAAAGGATGTTTGAAAAAGGGATTTCCCATGTAGGGGTCGCCGCAGTCGGCGATCCAGGTGCCGACCCGGCTCCGGTCGATGGCGGCGGCGGTCGCCCAATGAATCACATGCGGGGTGGCGACGGTGATGAGGAGGTCGATGTCTCCTTCCTGCTGCAAGGCTTTCCGGACCATCGGGTAGAGGTCCCGGCCGGGGAACAGATCGGGTTCGTGCAGGGCTTTCCGGAGATATTTGGCGAAGAAGGATTCATGGGTTCCGCCTTCGGAGTCGGTACAGCCGTGCTTCGAGATGCCTAAGTTCTT
>CADBPH010000199.1 GCA_902796455.1 uncultured Bacteroidia bacterium | reverse complement strand
TACGAATAATTGCGTTAGGATATGTCTCATCCTGTTTTATCAAAGCGCACACCAATGATTTCTTAATCAATGAATTAAAAAAGGTACTTTGCAAAAATCTCAACAAACCGGTTCCCTGGCCATATTTGTTTAGCCTAACCCGCATCTGGATTGTGATCGTCAGGGGAACAGGCGCAAGCTGAAAGAGCGATTAAAGAAAGAAGGAAATGAAACCGTGACAAACTGTCACAGTTTGAAATTAACCGCAGCTGACGGGAAACTTCGTAACGCAGATGTTGCTGACCAGAAGCAATTATTCCGTCTAATTCAGACCATTCCTTCACCCAAGGCAGAACCCTTCAAGCAATGGATGGCTCAAGTCGCATCCAACCGTATCGACCAGATTCAGGATCCGGAACTTTCCATCGAGCAAGCCATTGCTGACTACAGACGTCTCGGGTATGGAGAAAAGTGGATCAATCAACGTATCAAAAGCATCGAGGTACGGAAAGAACTGACTGATGAATGGGAGCGCAGTGGAGTAGAAGGGAAACAATATGCTTCGTTGACCGACATCATTACAAAGACCTGGAGTGGAATGACCACACGCGAATACAAGCATCATAAGGGGTTAAAGAAGGAAAATCTGCGGGATAACATGACCAACATTGAGCTGGCACTTAACATTCTCGCGGAAGCTTCTACTACAGAGATATCAAAGCAACGCAATCCCAAAGGATTCTCGCAAAATGCAGCGGTCGCCAAAGCCGGAGGCAATACCGCAAAAGTCGCTCGCGCCCAGTTAGAAAAGGAACTTAGACGGACAGTTATCAGCAAGGCTAAAGCAACAGATCACTTATTGCCGGAGCCTGACTCCGGCAACGAAACAAATGATCAATAAACTGCGTTGTTTTGGATTCTCAGGAAGTGCAGTTTGTCCTAATTGTTATCAATAAACCCGACGCGAGCCGGATTAATTGTTTCCCTCGCTGTTGTATTCTACATCAAATCTGGTCGCAAGAAGTGCGATGTTCTTACGGATAGCGCAGACCCAGGAGCAACACTTCCGCTTGATTCCGTGATGAATCGCAGGACTTATTGTAATTTTTTGAGTGCGGCATCTATCTGATTCATCTTTGCATTATACACGTCTTTATCTACCTTAGTAGAAGCAAGTTCCGTAATCGCGTCCTGCATAAGTCGAAGAGTCTCAGCAGTCGCTTCTCTATATTGTTTAAACTCTTCTTTTGTGACTGTTTCGCCCGATGGACTCTCTGCTCTGGCTTTAGAACATCCCGTTGACATGAGGGCGGTACCGGCGATCAGCAATACCGCCAGCATTGCAGCCTGCTTTGAGGCTATTTTCTTCAGTATCTGTTTCATATCGCAAGAATTTAGCTGTTGTTCACAAATATAGCAAACCGTTTGTAAATATAAAACCAGGACAAATAATAATTGAACCGTATTGCTTCTCTGCCTGTTATGTTAGCCAGTGCAATCAACGGCAGAAGTTCCCTGAATAATTTCTGTAATTTCCCCGAATAAACGCTACTTTTGTATAGAAGAGTATTTAGGCCATGAATAAGTTTCTTCACGTACTGATTCCCCTTTTCCTGCTTCCGGCATTGCTGACGGCGCAGCCGAGGATCCATTTCGACAAAAGTTGCGGAGAAATCAAGCCCGTCAACGGAGTGGGACAGCCCCCTATTTTCAGTTGGGACAACACTTCCCTGTTCCGTTACCTGAAGAAAGCCGGCATTCCCTACGCACGGCTTCACGACGTGGGAGGACCGTTCGGCATGAATGTCTATGTCGACATTCCCAATATATTCCGGGATTTCGACGCCGATGAGAATGATCCGGCCTCCTACGACTTCACCTTCACGGACATCCTGATGAAGGGGCTGGTCAACAATGGCGTGGAGCCCTATTACAGGCTGGGGGTCACCATCGAAAACAGACAGAATATCAAGGCCTACCGCATCCATCCACCCAAAGATTACGCGAAATGGGCCAGAATATGCGAACACATCATCCTGCATTACACCGAAGGATGGGCGGACGGTTTCCGGATGAACATCTCGCACTGGGAGATCTGGAATGAACCGGAAAACGGCCGGCAAGAGGATGGCAACAACGCGATGTGGACGGGAACCTGGGAGCAGTACATGGACCTTTACGGAACCGTCGCTCCCTATCTCAAGGCCCGGTTCCCCCATCTGAAGATCGGAGGATACGGCAGCAGCGGTTTTTATGCCATCGACGGAAAAGGGGTCAAGGCGGCCAACTGCAGCCCCCGATACGGGTATTTCGTCGATTGTTTCCATGCCTTCCTGGAAAGGGCGCGGAAAGAAAAGTGGCCCCTGGACTTCTTCTCGGCCCACTCTTATTCCGACCCGGCTACCGCAATCCGCCAGATGGAATATTGCCGCAGAACGTTGGACCAGTATGGTTTCAAATCCACCGAACTGTCTGTCAACGAATGGCTGCCTGAACCCAGTCTGGGCAAATTGAACAGCGCCCGCCAAGCGGCAGAAATAGCCGCAGAAATGCTGGGTTTCCAGAATAGCGGCGTCAGCGACGCGGAAATCTACGACGCCAGGGTCAGGGGCGGAATGTATTCGCCGCTTTTCGACGGCGACACCCGAAAGCCCCGCCGCGCCTACTATGTTTACGTGATGTTCAACGAACTCCGCAAACTCGGTAAGGCCGTACCGGTTCCCGAGGTGGACGAAGGCATCTACCTCTGCGGAGCGACAGACAAAAAAGGGAAAGCCGCTTTGATGGTCTCAAATATTTCCGGAAAGCCCTGGGACCTCGACTTTGATTTCGGGAAGTACCGTGTCCAAGAAGCGTATCTCCTGGATGCGAGTCACCTGAACGAGAAGCTGGACGCTATCCCCGACGTTTTGGAGAACCATTCCGTCTGCCTCCTTCTGCTGGAGAAATAATTTGCGTCAAAAATCGATCTCGACGGGGGCGGCGGTAAAGGAGTTGAGGGTCGCCTTGGCCTCCGTAAGGAAATAGACCGCGGTGTTGCCGTCGTTCTCGTCATACATGGAGCGGAGTCCGGGATTGGCATCCAGCATGGCTTTTTTGATTTCTACGCGGGGATCTTCCACCAAAGTGGCGGTAATGCGGAGCCAACGCTCGCCGTCATAAGCACAAATGGCGACTTTCGGATTGGCAGCGATTTGCTTGGCGACATTCTTGACATGTCCCGTCTGGATATATAACTTTCCCTCAATGATTTCGGCTGTGCCAAAAGGGCGGACCTGCGGCTGGTCCCCGTCCTCGGTGGCAAGGAAATAGACGCCTGCCTTATGCAGGAATTCTCTGACTGTTTGCATATTATCAGGATGAATGGATTGATACTCGGAAGGATTGACTGTCTGTACTTTCTGCGAAGGACGGCCACAAGCCGACAGGACAAGGACAGCAGAGAGGACAAGGATAATTCTTTTCATGATGCTGCGTTTTTGCAAATATATTCATTTTCGGCTTGATTGTTTGGAGCATATCCTTTATTTTTGCTTATAAGTGGTGATGTCCTGAAAAGAATCAGCCATCACGGACGCCCTGCAGACAAAGAATTAACGGCAACACAATATGCTTGAATCACTTAAACAAACAGTTCTCGAGGCCAACCTGGCCCTCCGGGATTCCGCGCTGGTCATCCTGACCTGGGGAAATGCCTCGGCCATCGACCGGGAGCGCGGGATCGTCGCCATCAAGCCGAGCGGCGTATCCTACGATGCGATGACCCGGGACAGCATCGTCCTTGTGGACATGGACGGAAACGTCGTGGAGGGAACGCTGCGACCTTCCTCCGACACCCCCACGCACCTTGCCCTTTACCGGTGTTTCCCCCAAATCGGCGGCGTCGTCCACACGCATTCCACCTATGCCGTAGCCTGGGCGCAGGCCTGCCGGCCCATTCCCAACATCGGCACCACGCATGCGGATACCTTCCACGCTGATATCCCCTGCACACGGGAAATGACGCCGGAAGAGATTTCCGAAGGATACGAACGCTTTACCGGAGACGTTATTTCCGAGTGTTTCAAGGACATGAATCCCCTGCATACCCCGGGAGCACTGGTGCGCCACCACGGTCCTTTCACCTGGGGAGAAACGGCGGCAAAAGCCGTGGAAAACGCCGTTATCCTGGAAGAAGTCGCCCGGATGGCCTGGCTGACCTATTCGCTCAATCCTTCCGTCATGATGAATCCCGACCTGATCGAGAAGCATTATTCCCGGAAACACGGCAAGGATGCCTATTACGGACAAAAATAATCTGACATGGATAAAATCCAACGCGCCCTTCAAAAGACAAGGGACACCAAAGCACTGATTCTCGCTCCGGGAGCAGTACACCAAAGCGGAGCTTTCTTCAAATCTTTATTCCCGGATTGTCCCGCCATCCTCATTGCGGATAAGAACACCTGGGAAGTCGCTGGCGGACAAGTCGCGCAAAGTCTTGCGGCAGAAGGTGTTGCCACAGAGCAGCCCCTTATCTTCGACGACCCCGACCTCTTCGCGGAATGGGGTTTTCTGCAACGGCTGCTCGAGCGGCTCTCGTCTACGGAAGCCATTGCCGTCGCCGTGGGTTCCGGCGTCATCAACGACCTCACCAAGTACGCCTCCCACCTGCTTGGCCGCAAATACATGTGTGTCGGCACCGCCGCTTCCATGGACGGCTACACGGCATACGGCGCATCCATCAGCAAAGACGGGAACAAACAGACCTTTGACTGCCCTGCCCCGTATGGTTTCGTCATGGATCCGGAAATCGCCGCTGCCGCCCCGAAAGAACTGGCCGCATCGGGATATGCCGACCTGATTGCAAAAATCCCCGCCGGAGCGGACTGGATGCTGGCCGCCGCCATGGGGGCCGAGCCGGTCGATCCGTTCTCCTGGTCCCTGGTGCAGGACGGCCTCAAAGAGACCCTGTCCGTACCGGAGGCCATCCATGCCGGTGACATCCCCGCCACGGAAAAACTCTCCGAAGGCCTTCTGATGAGCGGCTTCGCCATGCAGGCACTCATGTCCAGCCGCCCCGCATCCGGGACGGAGCATCAATTCTCCCATTTCTGGGACATGGAAAACCTCTGCACTCCGGACGGAAAACACGTTTCCCACGGATTCAAAGTGGGCATCGGAACCATCGCCAGCACGATTTCCATCGAACTGATCTTGCAGCAAGACCTTTCCGCCATAGACCCGGAAGCCGTTGCCCGCGCGACCTGGCGCCCCTGGGAGACCGTCGAAGCAGAAATCCGGAGCAAATGCGAAGGGCGTCCAGGGCTTCTCGCCCGATGCCTGGGAGAAACCCGGGACAAGTTCATTGACCGGGAACAACTGACCGCCAGGCTTGAAGGACTCCGGCGTGCCTGGCCGGAGCTGGCCGGACAAATCCGCGGCCAGATCATCCCCTCCTCCGTCGTCCGGGAGAATCTCCGGCTGGTCGGAGCGCCTTATGAGCCGGAGATGATCGGCGTGACCCGGGAACGGCTCCGCAACACCCTGTCCTTTATCCCCTACATGCGGAGCCGGATTGCAAATATCGATGTCATCTGTTATCTGGGGTTGCTTCCCGCCCTGGAGGACAAACTGTTCGGAAAGGGAGCGATATGGGAGATCCCTGCATGAGCGACACCGTTTTCCGGCCCATGCGCCGGTTCAAGCAAGCCCTTTCCGCCGAAGAAAGCATCGAAATCCTGAAGACGGGATACCGCGGTTTCCTGTCCGTTATCGGCGACGGTGGATATCCGTACGCCATCCCCATCAACTTTGTGTATGATGAGGGGAAACTGTTTTTCCACAGCGCCAGGGAAGGGCATAAACTCGATGCGGTCCGCGCCTGCGACAAAGCCTGCTTTACCTTGATTGACACGCCCGAAAAGGAGCCTGGGGACTGGTGGTACCACGTCCGGAGTGTCATTTGCTTCGGGCGGATCCGCATCGTAGAGGATGCGCACGAACGGATTCAACGTCTCCGCCAGTTGGGCAGCAAATACTTCCCGGAGCAATACGACCTGGAAGGCGATCTGCAGCGGAACGGCCCCCGTGCCGAAGTCCTGGAATTCCAAATCGAACATCTTTCCGGAAAACGTGTAAAGGAAAATTAACCAACAAGTTCCGCCATGAAGAAGAAATGTTCCATCGTCTTTCTCCTGACTGCAGCGATCGCCGTCGGGACGGCATGCCGTCCGGCGCCCGCTGATGACACAACCGCCCTTCCTCCGGCCGGCCAGCTGCCGGGGCAGACCGGGAAAGCTGCCGTAACGCTGGAGCACTTCCCGTCGCGGGTACATGCCTTCATCTGGCGGAACTGGGGCCTCGTCCCGCAGGAACGGCTCGCTGAGGTCCTGCAGACAACGGTTCAGAACGTACGGAAGACGGCAGCGGACATGGGGCTGGAGCGGACTCCGGAAACCGATCCGGTCTGGCTGTCGCCGAAAGGTTATATCACCGTTCTCCGCCGCAACTGGCATCTCCTGCCCTATGAACAGATTCTCCAATTGCTGGACCTGACCCAGGAAGAACTGGAATGGCGGCTGTATGAAGATGATTTCCTGTTTGTTAAGCTGGGGAACATCAAGCCGGCCTGCGCTCCCCTGTACTGGGAGAAACCCACCGCCCGGATGAAAAAAGAATGCCGGGAAATCGCTGCCCTTGCAAAAGCCCACCGCGCCCATGATCCGGTGCCGCGATTCGATTTTTTCCGGGACATCCCGCCGCAGGACCAAGCGCGAATGACGCGTCCGGGAAAGGCTCCGGAGGGCCTGCGGATGGCCTTTTCCTATTGCGCAGAATATGGCGATCCCCTGATGGATCCCCATCAGGAATCCTATTCGGACGAGCTGCTCGGCCAACTGGCCGCACAGGGAATCAATGCGGTCTGGGTACATTCCGTCCTGCGGATGTTGGTGGAACCCTCCGGTCCATTCCCGGGAGACAAAGATTACCGGACGCGAAGGAAGCATCTGCAGACACTGGTTGACCGGGCGGCAAAACACGGTATCCGGGTCATGCTGTATGTCAATGAGCCCCGCGCCCTCCCGCAGCGGTGGTTTGACACCCCGGAGCGGAAGCAATTTGCCGGCGTCACAGAAAAGGAACTGCAGGCCCTCTGCACCTCTGACCCGCGGGTATTGCAATGGCTCACGGATTCCTTCAGAAGCCTGTTCGAAGATGTTTCCGGCCTGGGTGGCGTCTTCACCATCACGATGTCCGAAAACCTGACCAACTGCGCCTCGCACAACCATGCCGAGCAGTGCCCCCGGTGCGCTTCCAGACCCTATGAAGCCATTATCGCTGAAGTAAATAACGCGATTGCAGAAGGCGTCCTGGCCGGGAATCCCGACGCCAGGGTTCTCGTCTGGGACTGGAAATGGAACGACGCCCTCACCGGGAAAATTATCGACCGCCTCGACAAACGCTGCACCCTGATGTGCGTCAGCGAATGGTCCCTGCCCATCGACCGAGGAGGCATTTCCTCGAATGTGTCCGAATATTCCCTTTCCGCCGTCGGCCCGGGGCCATGGGCGACCGGGCATTGGGCCCTGGCAGCGAAAGCCGGCCTGAGGACTGCCGCCAAAGTGATGGTCAACAACACTTGGGAACTCGGCTCCATCCCGGTCATACCGGCCATGGACCTGATTGCCCGTCATGCACAACAACT
>CADBPH010000198.1 GCA_902796455.1 uncultured Bacteroidia bacterium | reverse complement strand
GCTGGGTCCGCGGCGTTGACCTGCTCTACCATGAGACGACCTATCTGGCTGAATTAGAGGATATTGCGCAGAAACGGTATCATTCTACAACCTTGGATGCAGCCCGCTGTGCCCTGGAGGCGGGCGCGCGCAAACTGATCATCGGCCATTATTCTTCCCGCGGCCAGGACCCCGCCCAGTATGAGGCGGAATGCCGCCGTGTTTTCCCGCAGACGTTCGCCGCGAATGACGGAGATGTCTTTGATGTTCCAATGGAAAAAAATATGTAACTTCACGGCATGATGAAACCAATCCGTCGTCTAATGTGCCTGTTTTCTCTCCTTGCAGGCCTTGCGTCTGCCGTCGGAGCAGGCGCCCAGTCGTTACAGGAGCAATATATCCGCACCTATGCCCCGGTTGCCGTGAGCGAAATGTACCGCAGCGGCGTTCCGGCCAGTATCACGCTGGCACAGGGGCTGTTGGAATCCCGTTACGGCCAGTCTGTGCTGGCAACCGGCGGGAACAACCATTTCGGGATCAAGTGCCATGACTGGTCGGGGAAAAAGATGTACCATGACGACGATGCGAAGGGGGAGTGCTTCCGGGTGTATGGAAGTCCGGAAGAGTCGTTCCGGGACCACTCGGATTTCCTGCGCTACCGGGACCGGTACAAGTTCCTGTTCGAAAATGAGACCACGGATTACAAGGCCTGGGCGTATGGACTGAAGAAGGCGGGCTATGCGACCGATCCGGCTTATCCGCAGAAACTGATAAAGTATATCGAAGATTATCAGTTGTATAAGTATGACAAGATGACGCTTTCCGAGGCGCGTGAGGCTGCCGGATCCGTTCAGGCGGCCACCCCGTCCGGCGGCAAGTCCACCGCTGCCGGCAAAGAGCGGAAGCGCCGTCACCAGAAGAAGGTGAAAGCCGCCCCTGCTGCACAGGAGGCCGAAACCATCCCCCAGTCTCCGCTTTCCATCGAGGAGCCGAAGAAGATCACGCCCAAGAGCGGGGAAACCTTCCGCTTCCCGCTGACGCGGCAGCTGTATTCCCGCAACGGCGTTCCGTTCTTGTATGCTGTTGAGGGTGAAACGTACGAATCCATCGCGAACGCGTACCATCTGTTCATTCCGGAAATATTGAAATTCAATGATTTGGAGACGGCGACCAAGCTGGATCCCGGGACGATTGTTTATCTGCAGGCCAAGAAAAAGCAGTCTGCCAAAGACTTGGATATGTACATTGTCGACCATGACGGGGAGAGCCTGTGGGAGATTGCACAGCGTTTCGGCGTCCGGCTGGCTTCCATCCGGGAATTCAACGGGTTCCCGGATGCGGTTACCCTCCGCGAAGGGGACCAGGTCCTGCTCCGGTCCCGTCCTACCCGTCAGGGGCTGAAATGGTGGAAGCGTTCCCGCCGGTCTCGTTAATCACTGGGTCCCATGCGTAAGAAGTCACTGAAAATCTTTGTTTTGTCCGTAGTGTTACTTGCGGGCATCCTGTTGCTGCACAAAATCTGGCAGGCCTACTACGACCGGCGCTGCCCCAATTTTTCCCAGGCGGCGGAGTTGTATGTCTATCCCGGCGCGACGCCTGATTCCGTGAAGGCGTTGGTGTCCGAAAAATGCTGGCCGACGAACGGCAAGAGCTGGTCCCGGGCCATGGCTTCCGTCTCTTCCGTCCGCCCCGGCCATTATACGGTGGATAAATCTTGCAGCAGCCTGTATGTGGCCAGGATGCTCTCCCACGGGTGGCAGACCCCGGTCAACCTGGTCCTATCCGGCACCATGCGCCAGCAAGGGGCCATTGCCCGGAAAATCAGCCGGCAACTTTTGCTGGACTCGCTCGATGTGATCTGTGCCATGCGGGATTCCGCGCTGCTGGCCTCCCTGGATTTCACCCCGGACCAGGTATTCGCCCTGTTCATGCCGGATACATACCAGGTTTACTGGACAGATTCCATGCCTTCCGTCCTGAAGGTCCAGAAAGCGGCCTATGACGCGTTCTGGACGCAGGAAAACCGGGAAAAGGCAAAGAAACAGGGCTTGACGCCGCTGGAAGTTTCCATCCTGGCGTCCATTGTCAACGGCGAAACCAATCACGAGCCGGAAATGCCTTCCATCGCCGGAGTCTACCTGAACCGGCTGCATATCGGGATGCCGCTGCAGGCGGATCCAACGGTCTCTTATTGTTTTGATTACACCATCAACCGCGTGCTGCGCAAGCACACGGAGGTGGATTCTCCTTTCAATACTTACATGCACGTCGGGCTTCCTCCTGCACCGATCTGTGTTCCTACCAAGGCGGCGTTGCAGGCCGTTCTGGACCCGGACAAGCATCAGTATCTGTTTTTCTGCGCCAGCCCGGCATTCGACGGAACCCATCTGTTTGCCGCAACCCTTTCCGAGCACAACCGGAATGCGGTGGCTTACCAGCGTGCCCTGGATGTGCGCAACCGGTCGAAATCTGTTACCCGTTAATAACATGAAACCGTATCTTTTCCTGGCGGGAATCCTGCTTGCAGCCGCCTGCCATCCTGTTTCCGAATCCCAACCGGTATTCACGCTGGACCGCGTCCTCCAGGTGGAAGGACGGCAGGGTGTAGCGGCGGATTCGTCGTACTATTACGTGTCCGGCTCTACGGTGTTGTACAAATATGATAAATCCGGGAATTTGGTCGCTTCCAACGAACATCCCTTTGACTCCCTGGCGCTGACGTGCAATCATATCGGTGACATCGACGTGGAGTCCGGGGAAATCTATGCCGGGTGCGAGTATTTCATGGACGGTGTCGGAAAGAATATCCAGGTTGCCGTGTATGATGCGGAAACATTGATGTATAAGTATTCCATCCCGTGGGAGCCTGCCTCCGGCCAGGTTGAATGCTGCGGACTGGCCGTCGATCGCGATAACGGGCATGTGTGGATGGCGGACTGGGTCAACGGATCCGCGCTGTACTGTTACGATCTCTCATCCCGGAAGTATTTGAAAAAGATTGAATTGGATCCGGCGCCAGCGCTGCAGCAAGGCATCTTCTGCCGGAATGGGCGGATGCTGATTTCTGCGGACGACGGGGATGCCGAGAAAAAGGAGCCGGACCACTTATATGTCTGCGATCTGTCTGACGGGAAGGTATCCCTGCTGCGGACCATGGATGATTTCCTCCTGACCGGAGAGATTGAGGGACTCTGCATGGATCCGGCCACGGATGAATTGGTCGTACTCTCCAACCGGGGCGCCCGGATCATTCTGGGCATGCCGCGCGGTTTCTATCCCGGCTATACGGAAGAGATTCATAATCTGTATATTTATTAGTCGGCCGCTCCGGCGGAAGCCTCTGGACTTTAAGCTTGGGAAGGGCGCCTGCAACCCTTTTCCCGGGGAAGGAGGGTCCGCTTATTGGCGGGTGACCCGCAGGATGTTCTTGCCGAGACGGATTTGCGAAGTTACCTTGTCCAGTTCGTTGTTGGTCGGCACGGAGATTTTCATGGTGATTTCGTAGGTGCCTGCGCGGGCGTTTTCGTTGACATTGAACGACCGCAGGGATGCCTTGAACGTATTGACGATATCGATGATCTGGTTAATGACGGACGGTTCCATGGCCGCCGTCACCCGTACCGTCGCCTGGAACGAGCCGCTGCTGGGGGTATCCGCCCAGCGGACCTTCTGGATCCGATAGGGATACAACTCCAGGAGCCTTGCGGCATTCGGACATGTAATCCGGTGGATTTTAATCCCTTCCGTACGCGTCACAAAACCGAAGACATCGTCTCCGAAGACCGGATTGCAGCATTTGGCCATTTTGTATTCCAGTCCTTTGAGATTCCGGGCGTTGATAACCAGGATGTCATCGGATCCTCCCGGCGAAGAGGCCTTCCAGGGCCCGGGGGCTGCTTCCACCGGCTTGTTCTCTTCCGCTGCCTGTGCCTCCCGTTCGAGGATATAGGCTTTGACTGCATTGATGTCCAGGGTTCCCTCTCCGATGGCGGCAAAGAAAGAATTCACGCTGGAATACCGGAGTTTCTTCATGTATTCGGACATCATCTCATCCGGGAACTCCAGTTTCCAATTCTTCAGGCGCCTGGACAGCAACTCTTTCCCTTCGGCGGCCTTCTTGTACTCCATCTCGTGGAGAACCTGGCGGATTTTGGTCCGTGCCTTTGAAGAGACGACATAGTTCACCCAGTCGGGAGACGGTTTCTGGTTTTTGCCGGTCATGATTTCGACCACATCGCCCGTCTTGAGTTTTTCCTTGATCGGAACGGCTTTGCCGTTGACCCGGGCTCCCGTGCAGCGCAAGCCGATGTTCGTGTGGATGTTGAAGGCAAAATCCAGCACGGAGGAGCCTGCACCGAGAATCCGGAGTTCTCCCGATGGCGTGAAAACGAAAATTTCCCGGGACGGGGGTTGCGGCAGGTCTTCCGGTTTGGTCTCCTGGGGATGCTCGAGGGTGAAGCGGACGGTCTGGAGCCATTTGTCCATGGTCTCTTCGTGGCGGATCCCCTTGTAAGACCAGTGGGCGGCATGGCCGTTTTCCGCGACATCATCCATCCGCTGTGTCCGGATCTGGACTTCCAGATAGGTGTTGTCCTTGTTCCGGACCGTGATGTGCAGGGATTCGTAGCCGTTGGGCTTGGGGTTGGTGATCCAGTCCCGGAGCCGGCTCGTGTCCGGTTCGTATTCTTCAGTTACATAGGAATAGACCTTCCAGCAGAGGTCCTGCTCCGTTTTGTGGTCCTCGTCGCACTGGATGATGAACCGGATGGCAAACACATCATAGACCCCCTCGAACGGGACCTTCTGCGCCTTCATTTTCTTGAAAATGGAGTACGCGGTCTTGGTCCGTATCTTCAGCTTGTACCGGATGCCGGCTGCGGACAGGGTCTTCTTGAGCGGTTCGATAAACTCGCTCATCAGTTTCTCCCGGTCTTTTTCCGATGCTTTTAACTTATTGGTAATTAAACGGTACTGCTCGGGTTCAGCGTAACGGAAGTAGATGTCTTCCATTTCGCTTTTGATATTGTACAGGCCGAGTTGGTGGGCGAGCGGGATATACAGCATCAGGGTCTCCAGCACCTTCCGCTCCCGGGATGATTTCGGGAAAAGATCCAGATTCCGCATGACTTCCAGCCGGTCGGCGATTTTCAAGACGGTAACCCGCGGGTCGGTGGAGTACTGGACGATCAGTTTCTTGTAGTTCTCGGCTTCGAGTTGCGTGTCCTTGGGCTTGATGGTCGCAATCTTGCCGAGTCCTTCCACCATGGTCAGGACCTCTTCGGGGAAATGGAATCCTTTCAGGTCGGTTTCCGGATGCTTCCGGAGCGTCTCATGGAGGAATACGGCCGCGACACATTCCGCCTGGAGGCCGATTTCGTCGGAGACAATCAGCGCTACGTTCCAGGGGTGCTCAAGGAAGGGGTGGCCATTGTCGCGCAGGTCTTGCGCCAGCGCGTTTTCGGCGACATGGAAGGCTTTGCCGACCAGGGCCAGCCCGGCAGCGTCATAATGGGGGAATGAGTCGTGTAAATCCATGTTCATCAGCGGTTCATTAGTTATCCTTCCAAACTTTCAGATACTCCTGCAATGCCCACATTTCATCCCGGAATTTCGCAGCGGCCGCAAAATCCAGGTCGGCGGCGGCTTTCTGCATGCTGCGGCGGGCATGTTCGACGCTCTTTTCCACTTGGTCGCGGGACATGGAGCGGATGACCGGGTCCTGCAGGACGGCCGCCAGGTCGGCGCGGATGTACCCTTGCTGGTAGGCGGAGTTGGTTTCCCGCTTCGAATCGTGGCCCAGGCCCACGGTAATCCGGCCTTTCCCCAGCTGGCTCGGGTTGGGAATGAAAGCGGGATTGTCATAGGAATTGGCCGCACTGACGGTGCCCTCGGGCGCCGTCTTGCCGAGTTCGGCGACCAGCGCGTTGTGCTTTACGGAGACCTGCTGCGGCGTAATTCCGTGCAGGGAGTTGTATTCCATCTGCTTGGAGCGCCTGCGGTCGGTCTCGTAGATGGTCTGCGCCATGGATTGCGTGACCGTATCTGCATACATGATGACCAGTCCGTGGACATTCCGGGCCGCCCGGCCGGCGGTTTGCGTCAGTGCGCGTGCGGAGCGCAGGAATCCTTCTTTGTCTGCGTCCAGGATGGCGACCAGGGAGACAGAGGGAATGTCCAGCCCCTCGCGGAGCAGGTTGACGCCGACCAGGACGTCGAACAGGCCGTTTTTGAAGTCTTCGATAATTTCGACCCGTTCTGTCGTGTCGATGTCGGAGTGGATGTACCGGCAGCGCACGCCCATCCGTCCGAAATACGCATCCAGCTCTTCCGCCATCCGTTTGGTCAGCGTCGTGACCAGGACGCGCTCGTCATGCTCCGCGCGTGTCCGAATTTCCTCCAGCAAGTCATCTACCTGGTTCTTGACCGGGCGGACTTCAATGGGCGGGTCCAGCAGGCCTGTGGGCCTTACAACTTGCTCGACGACAAGACCTTCCGATTTGTCTAGCTCATATTCTGCCGGCGTGGCGCTGACATAGACAGTCTGGTGGGTGATGGCTTCGAATTCGTCAAAGGTGAGCGGCCGGTTGTCGGCGGCGGCAGGCAGTCGGAAGCCGTATTCGATCAGGACGGATTTACGGGAATGGTCCCCGCCGTACATGGCCCGGATCTGGGGGATCGTGACGTGACTTTCGTCGATGAAGGTGATGAAGTCATTCGGGAAATAATCAATCAGGCAGAACGGGCGCTGACCCTCCGAGCGGCCGTCTAGGTAGCGGGAATAATTCTCGATGCCGGGGCAGTAGCCCATTTCCTTGATCATTTCCAGGTCATATTCCACCCGCTGTTTCAGGCGTTTGGCTTCCAGCGGGCGGCCGAGATTCTCAAAATATTCCATCTGGCGGACCAGGTCGTCCTGGATCTGACTGACCGCCTTGATGCTCCTTTCCTTCGTGGTGACGAAATTTCCTGCCGGATAGATCGGAACTTCCGACAATTCTTCGATCGTCGCTCCGGTAACGGGGTCGACCATGGCGATCCGGTCGATTTCATCCCCGAAAAACTCGATGCGGACGGCTTCATCCGCCCCGCCGAGGAACACGTCGACTGTATCCCCGCGCACCCGGAATGTACCCCGTCGGAAATCCGTTTCCGTCCGGCTGTACAAGGCGTCTACCAGATGGTACAGCAGACGGGTCATGCTGCGTTTTTCCCCGCGGCGGACCGTGACGGTCTGGCTGTGGAAATCTTCCGGATTCCCGATTCCGTACAGGCAGGAGACGCTGGAGACGACGATGACATCCCGCCGGCCGGACATCAGGGCAGAGGCGGCGCTGAGCCGGAGCTTGTCGATTTGCTCGTTGATACTCAGGTCTTTCTCAATATAAGTATCCGTAGAGGGAATGTAGGCTTCCGGCTGGTAATAGTCATAGTAGGAGACGAAGTATTCGACCGCGTTGGTCGGGAAAAAGGACTTGAATTCTCCGTACAGTTGGGCGGCCAGGGTCTTGTTGTGACTGAGGATCAGGGCAGGGCGTTGCAACCTTTCAATCACGTTGGCCATGGTGAATGTTTTTCCCGACCCGGTGACACCGAGCAGGGTCACGGCATCAACTCCTTGATTGATAGCGGAGCAGATACCGTCGATGGCGGAGGGTTGGTCTCCGGCGGGGGTATAGGGAGCGTCCAGTTTGAATCGCATCGGACTTATATTTTCATATATACAAAGATAAAACGCATTTTCGGGCTTTCCAAACGTCTCAAAACCTGAAAAACAGATAAAAAAAGGGTATTTATTTTGAAGCGGATATTTGGTTTTCCGAAAAATGTTATATCTTTGCAGCAAATATGTTCTTTTGGCTGGAAGGCCTTTGGTTAGGAAGTTATTTTTGATTTTAGTAATATGAAAGCTTTCAAAACTATTCTTGGAGCACTTGCAGTAGCTGGTCTCCTCGGATTCTCCTTCAACGCAAGCGCGCAGGAGAATGGCAACCGTGACGAGAACGGTAAGATCGTCCGCGGTGCTTACCACACCAACAAAGCTTCCGATAACTGGTTTATCGGCATCGGTGGTGGTCTGAATTCTTATCTTGACAAGACCAATGGCTTTGGCAAATTCGGTCCTGCTGCCGAGATTTATGTTGGTAAATGGTTCACTCCTTCCGTGGGTGCCCGTTTCGGTTACAAGGGTTTCAAGAACCAGAAGATTGGTGATATCCCTTATTCTTACGAGAAGAATGAGAACAAGTGGCAGTACAACAACGCACATGCCGACCTCCTCTGGAATGTTTCGAACGCTTTCAGCGGCTACAAAGAGACCCGTTTCTGGGACTTCATCCCGTATGCCAGCTTCGCTACGCTCGTACATCGTTATGAGTCTAAGGACTTCGGCGGTGACATCGTGAACAACTGGGAATATGGCGCCGGCTTCGGTCTCATCAATGACCTCCGCCTGGGCAACCACATCGACCTCTTCATCGACTGCGCTATGCTCGCTGTCCGTGCCGAGGCCCTCGGTAAGAATACCGATGGTTGGTTCAGCCGCGTTGCTTTCAATCCTTCCCTGACCGCCGGTTTGATCTTCAACCTCAACCGCACCGGTTTCGACCGCCACTCTTCCGTTACCCCTGTCGTTGTTCCTGTTCCCTTCACGACCGACCAGTACAACGCGCTTAAGCTGAAAGTGGCTGACCTGGAGAAAGAGAAAGCCAACCTGATGAGCGAGATCGAGAAGCTCCGCAACACTCCTGCTGACACCGTGTATGTCGGTACCGAGATCCTCTCTCCGGCGATTGTTTACTTCAACCTCGACAAGGCTACCCTCACCGAGCGTGAGCTTGCCCACCTCGACTTCTACGTGAACAACGTGATCAGCAAGAACTCCGACCACGTCTTCACCCTCACCGGTTCTGCTGACAAGAACACCGGTAACCACGAGTACAACCAGAAGCTCTCCGAGCGCCGTGTCAACTACGTCCACGACATCCTGGTCAAGAAGTATGGTATCGGCGAAGAGTTCATCGTCAAGGCTGAAGGTGACACCAACAACAAGTTCGAGCCTTACGTGCTGAACCGTTGCGTCACGATCGAGTAATCATACTCCAACGGACTTTCAGAGGCTGACCCATGACGGGCCAGCCTCTTTTCGTTAGAAATGATGATTTTTTCATTACCTTTGTATTGATATGAGATTACCAGCAGAATGGGAGCCCCAGAGCGGGATTCAGTTTACGTGGCCGGATGAGTCGACGCCATGGTATCAGTTGGATCAGGTTCAGGCATGTTATGCCCGGATGATCGCGGCAGTTCAACGCTTTGAGCCGGTGCTGCTGGTCTGTGCGGATGCCGCGCAGGCGAGAGCCCGCCTGGAGGAAATCGCCTCGGCGGAATCCCTGGCCCTGGATGTGGACGCGATCCGGTTTGCTGTCTGCCCGGTGAACGATACCTGGGCACGGGACCATGGGGGCATTGCCGTCTTCGGCGATGCCGGGGAGAAGTACCTGTATGACTTTGTATTCAATGGCTGGGGGCTGAAATTCGCCGCCGACCTGGACAACGGGATTACCCGCCGGATTTTTTTCGACCATGCTTTCGCGGACGATGTCCTGTGCGTTGACATGCGTCCCTTCGTGCTGGAAGGCGGCAGCATCGATTCCGACGGGCAGGGGACCCTCCTGACGACGACGCG
>CADBPH010000197.1 GCA_902796455.1 uncultured Bacteroidia bacterium | reverse complement strand
GGTCTTTCCGGTTGCTTTGCGGCGGCCGCAGGATGGCGTGGCTGGGAACATGGTACACGATGACATCCGACTTTTCGTCGTAGCCTTCCAGCAAACGGTGCGAATCCGTGTAGAATGACTGACGCGTCGCATTGGTGGAATACGCGATATACTCTCCGGATGGATGCCAGTACGAATAGACGAAAACGCCGCCGGTACTGTCTGTTACGGTATTCAAATACTCGGACTGCCCGTCGTGTTGCAGGACGGTCGCACCGTGGCGCCCCCGGATGTGGAGGGAGAACGTTGCAGGGTCTGTCCGGTTTTGTGTATGGCAGTTCACACAGCCCGAATTGAGCATGCGGGTATCAATCAGTTCCCGTTGGTGGAAATTGGACAGGTTCCGTTCAAAAATGCCCATGTGGCCGAAGGACTGGTAGCCCGGAGGAATCATGCGGTAAGTCAGTCCGTAGTCGATCGGGTCGGGGCTGACATGCATGTCAAAAGGCTTGTAGTTCGTCCACTGCCCTTCCGCTTTCATCGCGACATGGAAGGTCAGGGAACTTCCGGCCTGCCGCCGGAGGATCTTGTGCCAGCGCCGGAGGGGGAACTGGGCGACGCGGCCGCGGCTCCGCAGCACGGTTTTCCCGTCCGGCGTGCGTACTTCAACGCGTAAGCCCTTGACGGGCAGTCCGTCCGCCGGCCCGAAATTCATCGGGGCAATGTTCACGGGGATGGTAACATCCGTGTAATCCGGCCAGATAGGAGGGAATGCCTCTGAAGAGGTCCCGTCCGTCCCTGCGCAGGACAAGGTGCCGGCGGCGAGAAGCAATAGGCCGATAATCCGTTTCATTGTTTTTGCGAATAATAGTACCAATAGGTCTTACCGAAGCGGGCTTTGATCTCGCCGCCGCTCCGGTCCTCAATCAAGGCGGTCTGGAAGTCCGAGTACTGTTTGCGGATTTCATCGCTCACCAGCGCGCGTTCCTCGGGAGCGACTTCGAAGAAGGCGCCGTCAAACATGGCCGCAGCCTGCTGGATAAGCGGCGGCACTTCCCCTTTGAAATCGATGAGGAGCAGGTGAACCCGCAGGGAGAACAGGTCACGGGCCAGCAGGTCATACGCCAGCAGGTATTGCATCGGGACGGAAACCTGTCCGTCTTTTGCAACAATGTGGCGGAGCATTTCACGCTTGTCGTCATCGGAAGAATCGCTGTACAGGAAATCGGAAGAATCACGGTATTGCATCAGACGCTGGTATTCCGGATCTTCTTCGATACGGGTCGGGTCTTCGAGGTACCGTTTCGCCCATTTCCGATAGAACAACGTGTGACTGAGGTCTTTGAGGAAACGCCGGGCCAAGGTGTACTGTCCGTGCATGAGATCGATTTCCGCCACGCGTTTCATGTGTCGGGCGCTTACTTGGTAGTTCGGATAGGACTCGTACTCCTCAAAAGCGTAATGGCGGGCCGTGCTGAGCAGGCCTGCCCGGTAGACGGATTCACCTGCGGTCAGGGTAACGACATAGCCGGACGCATAGTCCGGGAACAGGGAAGTGGGACCCGGTTGCTGGAATTGGAAGAGATCGGTCAGGAGGCGCCCCTGCATGGCCATGGACAGGTTGACAGCTGTCGCTTCGGCCAGGGTCCGGGGCGGAACTTTTTTGGCTTTGGCCAGGATGCCGTCCCAGTCCTGGTGGAGGGCCATCTTATCGTATTTGAAAATCCGTTCATACGTCGGGTTGCAGTGCCGGATCATCCAGAACCAGCCCAGGCCGAAGACCAGGATGCTGCCGATCAGCCATGACCATGTCGCTCCACGTCCTTCCCTGGGTGCGGGAAGCAGTCCCTGGACCAGGCAGACTGCCAAGGGAGAAGCAGCCAGTATCCAATAGCCTGCAGACCATTTCTGCGGCTCATGGTAGTATTCATTGCCCAGATACAGTTCCTTCAGAGTATACTGGATGCAGTAATGCCAGAGGAAGGGGAGCAGGGCCCATAGCGCGAGGGCTGCAATGACCGGCCATGCCTTGCCTCCCTTCAGGATCGTATGCAGGGCCAGCAGGAGGACAAAGATGCCGGCCAACGGCCCGCAAGTCCAGTACAGCAGCAGGGTGGTCAGCGCCGCAGCCCCCCAGGAACGTTCCTTGTTGAAATACAGGCAGGCGCCGGCAAGGACTCCGGTCAGGGCGACGATTCCTGTAAACATGTTCCCGAAATCGCAGAGATAGGTCCACGCGCAGAAGGGGACAATGAAGCTCAGGGGGTACAGTGCCTCAGACTCCTGTTTCCGGAACTGGCAGGCCAGTTTCCAGGACAAGCCTTGCAGGGCGCAGAGGAACAGGGAGACAATCAGCCCGGCCGGGAATGCGTACAGGAAGAACTGGACGAAGAATTCCGATACATAGCGGGCCGGTCCGCCCGGGATGCCGAGCGCTTCCCGCAGGTGGGTCCAGGTATACGGGAAAAACTGTGCCGTTTCGTGGAAATGCAGGATATTCGGGCTAATGATGGCCCAGAACCACAGGCTCAGCAGACCCAGAACGGCTGTCGGCAGGATTCTTTTCAGGATATGGGACATATCAGATAGGATTGACGTAAGTGGTAGTTGTATAGTCTTTCAAGGTGTAGACCTTGTCTTTGTCCGGGGTGCAGAGGTAGGAACTGTTTCCGTCCAGGTCGATGACTTCAGGTTGCAGGGTGACCTGTGCCGTGCTTTGGAACAGCAGGATGCAGCATTTGTCCTGCACGAGATAACCCAGGGTGAAGCCTTCCGGGACGGCCGTTTCTTTCTGGATGTCGACACCGTTCGTGGAATAATTGACTTTCAGGCGGATGCGTTGTTCGTTGGACAGGCGGACCTCCAAGTGATTCTCAGATGGGCTGATGGCCAGGGCTCCGAGCGGATACCAAACTCCCGCGTCGAAGGCTGAGGGCTTGTTGACAAGCTTTTCGCTCCGTGTCCCCCGCATCTTCATCATCAGGGAATAGTCCAGGGGGTAGAGTTTGCTTGCGCCCATCAAGTTGTTGTTGGTGAATGTGATGCGCTGCTCGTTGTCCGAGGGGATGATGGTGCGGTCGATGTGGAAAATCCTGAAATTGTCCGCTTTGTTGCCGAGGTCAATGTTCCCTCCGGAGATTTTCAGCCGGAACGGGCTGATATAATCCGGACGGTAGACGAAAGCGGATCCGAGCCCTTTGTACCAGGAATACGACAGGGGCTTGTCCATGATGATGTCCGGCGAGACATTCCCGATGACCAGGTCGTGGTCTGTCGTGTCGAAGTAGATTTCGTTGAAGGTAAAGAACCCGCCGCTTTCGACCCGGATGCCTTCCGTCCCGACAAATGCGCCGTTTTCTCCGCCGGCGGCGACCCAGGACAGGATGTGCACATTGTTGATGATGTGGCCTGCAGAGGCGGTATAGATGGCGCATCGGGTCCCGTAGATGAAGCAGTCGGAAATCTTGCAGTCGCAGCAGGACCGGTCGATATAGATCCCGTAATTGTTTTCATTGGAGGAATATCCCTCAATCGTGACATTGTCCAGCTTCGTGTCCGAACTGCCCGTGCCTTTGAAATCGTCCGTCACACTGATTTTGATGTGTGTTCCGTGGCATTTGATGACATTGAGCGTGCGCAGGGAGACCAGTTGTTTCAAGCCGTTGACCCAGATGCCGACATCCGTGTTCTCCGCATTGAAGGTACCGCCTTCGACGAAAGAAAACAGCCGCATGCGGGAGGTGTTCGTCATTTCCGAGAAGCCGATTTTCAGCAGGGCGTCCAGGTGGATGGACGAAGTGACCTCGGCATTGTGGTCGAGCATCAGGTTGACGTTCTTCGCATAGTCGTAGGGAAGTACGATCGGTTCGGTCAGGCGGTAAACCCCGGGCGGGAAATAGAGCGTTTTCCCATAGTTGGCCTTGACCAGCGCGTTGAGTTCGCCGCCGATCGGGGTCCCGTCGTTCTTGATTCCATGCTGCGTAACAACTACATATTCAGCGCTGTATGAGACAGTTCCGTCCGGCTGTTCTTTTTCGGTGCATCCGGTGAGGCTCAGCAGGGCGGCAGCCAGTCCCGCTGCGAGGATCCGTATGATAGAGTGAGGTTTCATGTTTTTCAGGGATTCATTCCGTTTGCTTTGACACCTTGTCTATCCTTCGCGAGGACGGCTTTGCGTACGGCATGCCGGTCAAAAGGAACACGCTCCGAAGTGAAATCCGGGGTGTTGTATGAATAAATCATTTCGGAATAATACTTTCCGGGATTCTTCTGCGGAAGGAGAAAGGCCTTGTCGAAGCGTCCTTCTTCGTTCATGTGCGCCAGATACAGGCGCGTATAGAGGCCGTCGTCCCGACGCGAGGCGACAACGGCCCATTTGGAATTGGAACTCCAGTTGTGGAAACTTTCCGTGTCGCCGCTGTTGATGCCGCCGGCCGGGTAAAAGTCGCCGTTTTCCAGATTGTACAGCCACAGATCGGCTTCTTTGTGCCAGATCAGGAATGTCCCGAAATCGGCGGCTGTCACGAGGAGGTATTTCCCGTCGTAAGACGGACGGGGCTGGCTCAGGGACATCCCTTTCACGCGTGCATCGACCAGGGTGTCCGCTTTCGCTCCGAATGTGCCTGTGGCCGGGTCGAAGGACAAGCTGCACAGGCTGTACTGCATTTGGCGGGCATCCCGCGGGAGGCGGCCCGGCAGGGAGGAGCAATAATACAGGGTGTTCCCGTCCGCCGAGAATGCAGGCCAGGTTTCAAACCGGTCCTTGCGGCTGAGTTCCCGGGGGCGGAGAACGGTATGGGTCTGGGGCTCATAGACGATGATGTCCGATTTCTCGTCATAAACCTCCAGGAAATGGTCGGCAGCGGAATAGAATGACTGCCGGGTCGTATTGACCGAATAAGCCGTATAGCGGCCGGTGGGATGCCAGTACGGGTAAACGAAGAATCCGCCTGTGCTGTCCGTGAGGGTGTTGAGGCATTCCATCTGCCCGTCATGCCGGAGGATGGTGGCCGAGTGGGCTCCCCGTACATGCAGGCTGAACGAAGCCGGATCGGTCCGGTTCTGGGTGTGGCAGTTGATGCACCCGGAGTCCAGCATCCGCGTATCGATCAGCTCCCGTTGCCGGAAATCCGAAAGATGGCGCTCGTAGATGCCCATGTGTCCGAAAGACTGGTAGCCGGGCGGGATGAGCCGGTAGGTCAGTCCGAAATCAATGGGGTCGGGGCTGATGTGCATCGTGAAGGGGCGGTACCGGGTCCATCTGTTTTGGGTCCGCATCGCTACTTGGAAAGTCAGGTCTGCTCCGGCGTGCCGGTTCAGGATCCGGTGCCAGCGGCGGAGCGGAAAACGGGCGACGGTGCCGCGGCTGCGGAGCACGGGCTTTCCGGAGGGGTCGCACACCTCGACAAGCATGCGTCTGACAGGCAGCCCGTCTGCCGGGCCGAAGTTCATGGGGGCGATATTCACCGGGACGGTCACGCCGGTATAATCCGGCCAGATCGGCGGGAGCTCATCAGCGGTCCTCTCCGGGCGCCCTCCTTGACAGGAGATCGCGCCAAGCAGCAGGATGGATGCGAATAACTTGTTGGCTGTCATGTTCATGCGTGTGCCGGTAAAACTCCGTCCGGAAGCGGCAGCCCAAGCTGTCCTCCCGGACGGAATCCGAATTATTTTGTCGAGAAATGATAGATGCAGGTATGCGTGTAGGTCTGCCCGGGCTTCAGGTAGGGATCCGGAAAATCCGGTTTGTTCGGAGCGTCCGGCCAATTCTGGGTTTCAAAGGTCAGGGAACCGTGGTACAGGAGTTTGGAACCGTACTTGCCGTTCTCTTCCCCGTTGAAATACTGTCCGCTGTAAACCTGCAGGCCAGGCTGGTCCGTAAAGACCTCCAGGAAAATGCCCGAAGCAGGGTCGTAGGCGGAAGCTGCCAGCTCGATGTCCTTTGCTTCCTTGCGGTTCAGGCAGTAGTTGTGGTCGAAACCACGGCCGCGTTTCAAGTGCTCGTAGTCGCTGCTGAACGCATCCCCGACCGGATGGGGCGTGCGATAGTCCATGGCTGTCCCGACGATGGAAACCGGGGGACTGAGGATATCGAGGCCCTGGGTCGCGGTAATGGCGTCCGCATTGATGTACATCACGTAGTCGTCAATGGTGCCGCTTTGCGAGAAGTTGAAATACGGGTGATTGGAAATATTGACGGGACGGGTCTTGTCCGTCGTCGCCTTGTATTCAATCTTGAAGGAGTCGTCCGGTGTCAGCGAATAGGTCATCAGGATGTCCAGGTTTCCCGGGAATCCTGCTTCGCCGTCCTTGTGCAGATAATGGAACGTGACGGAATGGTCCGTTTTCTCCCGGATGTCCCACACAACCGAATCCAATCCTTTGAATCCGCCGTGCAGGGTCCCTTTCCCTCCGTGGTTTGCGTCCAGTTGGTAGGTGACGCCGTCGATGGTGAAAGAGGCATTCGTGATCCGGTTCGCGACGGGGCCGACGCAGGCTCCCAGGAACCGTTCCTTGGTGTAGTGGACGTATTCGTCGATGGTTTCATGCCCCAGGACGACATCCTTGTACGCCCCGGTTTTGTCCGGTACGAAGAGCGAGACGACCCGGCCGCCGAAATTCGTCGCCTGCAGGGCCAGTTTCCCGCCCTGGATCGTGACGAGGGATACCGGTGCGCCGTCCACCTCGGTCTTGAATTTTGTCTCATCCAGCAAAACCGGTTTCGGTTTTGCTGTGCAGGCGACCGCCAGCACAGCGGCCGCCCACAGCAGGTAATGTTTCATCCCGTTATCGTTTCTTAATGATTTCCAGGAGTTTCTTGTATTCTTCGATCCGTTTTTGCGTAGCTGCCTTATCCGCTTCACCGAACTTCGCATAATTGTCGTTCAGCTCATCCTGCATTTCCTGCAGCAGGGATTCCAGCGTGACATTCTTGCCGGCCGGGGCAGGCACTTCGAGGTTCTCGGGATACAGGGTCGCCAGGTCGAATTCCTTCAGGGCTTTGTCGTACTTCTTCTTCTCGAGGTAAGACTGTCCCTTCAGGATATGGGAGGCCACATAGATGTTGTGGATCTCTCCGCCGCCTTCCCACAGATGGAAGTGACGGGTATTCATGATCTTGATGGCCTTGTCATAATTGCCGGTCGTGTTGTAGGTCTGGAGCAGGCGCATGACGGCATCGTCGTGCTTCATGACCGTCTTTATATTGGCTTCCATCCGTTTCATGCGGGTCTTGGCGTCGATGCCGGCTTTTTCGCAGATTTTGTCGGATTCCGTGAAGAGCATCGGGTCGGACGGATCCGCCGCGATGGCCATGTCATAATACTTGAGCGCATCGTTGTAGTTGCCCTTCTGGCCTTCTCCGAAACCGACGTTGCGGCAAGCCAGGGAGAAGGCAGGATTCATCTTGACGGACTTGTGCCATTCGGCCAGTCCGCGGTCTTTTTGCCCGATATAGTACAGCAGGTTGCCCAGGTAATACGGGATGACGCTGTTGTCGGGATACTTGGCCTCGAGGGTTTCCAGCATCTGCACCTCTTCCAGGCGCAGCGGGAAGTTGTTCCGGGGGCTCAGCTGCGTTGCCTTGGCCACTGCTTCCGCATCTCCGGCGATGTAGGCGCGGTACAGGTGCACGAGCGGATAATCGGCGAACGGCGTGCCGATGCCGATGGCTTCGTCAATCACAGCCTGGGCGGCTTCTTTGTCCCCGAGATTCAAGTAGTTGCAAGCAACTTCGAGGAGCTCCTGCACGGCAATGATGCCTTCGCTGCGGCGGCTGCGGGTGCCTGCGAGGAAGGAGAGATTCCCTTTCTGGAGATAACTCTGCTCGAATTCGCTCCAGTAGTCGAGCGGATCGATGCGCTTGATCGCGGCAATCACTTTCTGCGCCTCGTCCTTGCGGCCGAGCTTGCGGAGCAGATAGGTCTTCAGGGTCAAGGTCTGCAGGTCGTGCGCGCCGGTCAGCAGGGCATCGTCAGCCAGCTGGAGGGCTTTGTTGTAGTCCTTGTCTTCCGTGGCCATGACGGCGAGCTGGTAATAGGCGGGATGCTTGAAGGCGGGGGTGTAGGTCGCTGCCCACAGGTTTTCCTCCGCTTCGATCCGTTTGCCGGTCATGCGGTAGACATAGCCCAGATAATAATCTGCTTCCGTGTTGTAGGCACGCGTATAGTCGTGCTCCAGCCGGGCCTGGGCGCGGAGGAGATGCTCCTCTGCCTTGGCCCACGCTGCCTGGCGGATGTAATGCTTGCCGACCTCGATGTTGACGCGGGCATCACCCGGGTCGCGGCGGAGCGCCTCATTGTAGAAGTCCATGTAGTCCAGGCGGGCATTGTTGAACTGGTCGACACGGAGTCCGGCCAGATACAGTTCTTCCACTGTCTCGTACTGGTCCACAGGTTTCGTCCCGTCGATGACCTTCGGCAATTCTTTCTCTTCCAGCTGGACAGGGCGGTAATCCACGAGCAGGTTGCCCTTGGCGTCGCACAAAGCCGTGTACAGGTCTTTCTCCGCCACACCGGCGGGAACGGCGACTTCTTCGAGGAAGAATTTGTCGGGATTGATGTCAATCTTCTTGTCCAGCAGCATCTTGTCGCCTGCGGCCAGGATGACCCTCGCGCCCTTGAGATCGATGGAAGCATTGTAGCCGACCAGCCATTTCCCGTCCGCAGCTTTCTGCAGGTTCACGGCGGCGAATTCGGTTGCATTCTTGATGCCCTTGATGCCCTTGATCGGGAACCAGGTCTGTTTGAATTCGCGGATTTCACCCGGAGCGAGCCAGCTGTAGTCCGGCTGGTTGTCGGAATAACCGCCGACCATCAATTCCAGGTAATGCCCGTCATTGTCGGAAAGGATCTTGTTCCAGAGCATGCCGGTCGGGTTGTTGCCCCACAGGAAGAATTTCTTGCCGGGAACCTGGAAACGGTTGGCAACGTGGACGGTACCGGCATCTTTTCCGTGGTCATAGCCGCCGACGAAGCCCATGCGGCTGCCCCAGGCGAAAATGGAACGGGATGACTGGTCGAAGTTTTTCCACCAGGACAGGTCCACCTCGGTCTTGTTGCTGCGCGAAACGGGGCCTTCCGGCCAGCGGGTGAAGTATACCTTGCTGTGGTCGGTTCCGAACTGGACATCCGGCGGGAAGACAACCTGATAGTCCTCGTTGCAGTGGACCGAAACATTGGCCCAGTAGAGCATGGACTGCACCATCGGGGTCGGGTTGATGACCTTCACGCTGGCCTGCACGCGGGAACTGTTCGGGAAGATGGTGATGCCGACCGACCATTTGAGCCGGTGCCTCAATTCCGTTTCTCCGACCCAGACCGTCTTGCTGCCGTCGGCGTTCTCTTCCATTGTCCAGTCAACCAGCATGTAGCTGCTGGCGCGGTGATGGTCCGGGATGTCCCATTCCACACCGCCCGAGAGCCAGGCACCGAGCATGCCGATCAGGGCGGGTTTGATCCCGGTCTGGGTGTAGAAGAAGTGGTAATTGTCCGTCAGGTCTTCCGCCTGGAAGATGCGGCCTCCGATTTCGGGGAGGACGCCCAGGCTGATGTAGTTGTTTTTCAGCTTGACGATATCATAGGTCTGGTCGACGACCTTGTCCGTCATGACATCGTACAGGGGATAGGGATAGATGTAGCCTTCTGCTCCCTGATAGGTACGGCCCGTGAAAAAGATGGGATTCACCTCCGGCGCACCGATCTGGTACGTGGGAATGGTCTCTTGCTCAACGGACACAGTCACTTGCTGGGCAAATGAAGGTGTGGCGGCAAGCAGGCCGGCCATCAGGATGGCAAGGAGGCTGTAGATTGCTTTCTTCATTGAAAATCAGGGTTTAATGTTTCGTTGAAATGGGTTGGAAGCGGAAACCGGCTACTGCGCTGGCCGGCAGGGGCTTGCCCGTATACCAGAAGACATGGCTCATGGAGAAGCGCTCCAGGGTCTTGACGGCCTCTTCCGTGGAAGGGGAGGACAGGTCCGTGCAGAAAATCGGACGGCCATAACGGAAGCAGATGCTCAGGAGCCATCCGGCCTCGGGCTGCGGCTGGTCCGTCGAGAAGGAGAGGACATCGGAGATGCTCCAGATCTTGTGGACCAGTTCCACGTCGCTCGCTCCCGGATACTCCAGTTTGGTCCAGCCGTTCGTCCTTCCGTGCATGAGGGCATTGATGTAGTCAAAGCCGGGCTCGAAGGGTTTGACACGCACCAGCGGCGTTGCTGTCAGCGGCTGGTTCGCGTACTGGTTGCGTGCATACTGGAACAACGTCGTCACCCTGCGGGAGAGCTTCTCTTTGTCATTCCACTTCTCGCCGGGATGCCAATACAGGTCCCATGCCTGGATGGCGGGATCGTAGTAATATTTGCCGATGACGCTTTCGACATAAGCGCCGAGCGCCTCGTCGGAAACGGCGCTGTCATTGTCATCCACCAGCACGGGCAGGAGGGTGATGCCACGGGCATTCGCGGCTTTTACCAGCGCATCCGTCCGGGCGAAGAAGGCGTCCTTGTCCGCCGCCCAGTCCTGGTAATTGAATTTGATCCGGGCACTGTTGTAGCCGGCCGGCACGGCTGCCAGGTTGGCCGAGGGAAGATGGATTCCCTTGACAGGGCCGCAGACCATGCGTTTCCAGGCGCGTTCGTGCGACCAGCGTTCGGTGTATTCCAGACCGGGATCGGCAGTTTCTCCGGGCTCGCTGAAGCGGAATTCCCGCAGCATGTC
>CADBPH010000196.1 GCA_902796455.1 uncultured Bacteroidia bacterium | reverse complement strand
TTTGTACCCCCGCTCGGAATCGAACCGGGACCAACGGAACCGGAATCCGTTATTCTATCCTTTAAACTACAGGGGCAACGGGAATGCAAAGATACAAAATTTTGGGAAAGTTCATAATTATTTCCGCCCGGTTTTGATTATTTTTGCAAACCAAACACAATTCACATGAAAAAAGCATACGTATTCCCCGGACAAGGGTCCCAATTCCCCGGCATGGCGAAAGACCTGTATGAAAACAGCGCCTCCGCCCGGGAAATGCTCGAAAAAGCCAATGAAATCCTCGGGTTCCGGATTACTGATATCATGTTTGACGGAACAGCAGAGGACTTGAAGGCCACGAAAGTGACCCAACCCGCCATCTTCCTCCATTCGGTCGTTCTGGCACATTGCCTGTCAGAACTCACCCCGGAGCAATTGAATGAAAAAGGCTTGGAGCCCTATGCGCCTGACATGGCGGCCGGACATTCCCTCGGAGAATTTTCCGCATTGTGCGCAGTCGGCGCCATCCGGTTCGAGGACGCCCTCCGGCTGGTTTCCATCCGCGCTACGGAAATGCAGAAATGCTGCGAAAAAATCCCCGGTGCCATGGCGGCCATCATCGGCCTCGTGGACGAACAGGTCGAACAGATCTGTATGGGCTGCGACGGCATCGTTGTCCCGGCCAATTACAATTGCGCAGGACAAATCGTCATCTCCGGTGAACAAACCTCTGTCGAACAGGCCTGCAGCCTCGCCAAGGAGGTCGGTGCCAAGCGCGCGCTGATGCTTCCGGTGGGAGGTGCATTCCACTCCCCGTTGATGGAACCCGCCCGCCAGGAACTCGGAAAGGCCATCGCCCAGACAGAAATCCTGACGCCTTCCTGCCCTGTCTACCAGAACGTTTCCGCAAAGGGTGAGACCGATCCGGAGACAATCAAGAAGAATCTGCTGACCCAGCTCACCGCACCGGTCCGCTGGACGCAGTCGGTGAAGAACATGCTGGAAGGCGGAGCCGGATATTTCATGGAAATCGGTCCCGGAACTGTCCTGCAAGGACTTGTGCGCCGCATCGGCGGGCAGGCTGAAGGGCTGACGATCTGCGGCGTTTCCGCCCTGTAAGCGGCCGGAACCGGGCGTGCAGATTCGCTCATTTCAAGAGTTTTTGTCTTCATAGTCAATTTTTTCGGAGTTCCCGAAAAAATTGACTATATTTGTATGATTCCTGCCCATTCGCGGGAAATTTCGCTGACGCGAAACGTAAATTATTATATCATAAACATTTAACAAACTATGGCAAAAGAAAAGAAGTTCATCACCTGTGATGGTAATACCGCCGTAGCGAATGTCGCTTATCTTTTCAGCGAGCATGCGGCTATTTACCCGATCACGCCTTCCTCTCCGATGGCAGAGAACATTGATGAATGGGCCGCCCACGGGAAAAAGAACCTCTGGGGCGAGACTGTGAAAGTAACGGAAATGCAGAGTGAGGCCGGTGCCTCCGGAACGGTCCACGGTTCCCTGCAGGCAGGTGTCCTCACGACTACCTACACCGCTTCCCAGGGTCTCCTCCTGATGATCCCGAACATGTATAAGATCGCCGGTGAAATGCTCCCGGCCGTTTTCCATGTATCGGCCCGTGCCCTTGCATCGCATGCGCTCTCCATCTTCGGCGACCACCAGGATGTCATGGCCTGCCGGCAGACCGGTTTCGCCATGCTGGCCTCCGGCTCTGTCCAGGAAGCCCAGGATATGGCTGCTGTCGCCCACCTCGCAGCGATTAAGTCCAGTATTCCGTTCCTGCATTTCTTCGATGGATTCCGGACCTCTCACGAGATCCAGAAAATCGAAGCACTCGACGAAGACGACCTTCGCAAGATGGTGAGTACGAAATCTTTGGAGAGATTCCGCGAGCGGGCGCTCAACCCGGATGCCCCTGTGACCCGGGGTACGGCCCAGAACGGTGATGTCTATTTCCAGGCTGTCGAATCCAGGAACCAGTTCTACGATGCGGTTCCGGACATCGTCGCCCGGTATATGGGAGAGATCAGCGAAGTGACCGGCCGCGAATACCGTCCCTTCACCTATTACGGTGACCCTGAGGCAGAGAACATCATCGTCGCGATGGGTTCCGTTACCGAGACCATCAAGGAAACGATCGACTATCTCGCTTCGAAGGGCAAGAAGTGCGGTTTGATCACCGTCCACCTGTACCGTCCTTTCGCCGAGAAATATTTCCTCAAGGCGCTGCCGAAGAATGTCAAGCGCATCGCCGTCCTCGACCGCACCAAGGAGCCCGGCGCCCTCGGCGAACCGCTCTATCTGGATGTCAAGGCCCTCTTCCAGGGCAAGGAGAACAGCCCGCTGATCATCGGCGGCCGTTACGGTCTGTCCTCGAAGGATACCACGCCGGCCCAGATTGTCGCCGTATACGATAATCTCGCGCTCAAGGCCCCGAAGACCGATTTCACCATCGGTATCGTGGATGACGTGACGTTCAAGTCCCTCCCGATCAAGGAAGAGATTTCCATCGTCAAGCCCGGCACGACCGAGTGCAAGTTCTACGGCCTCGGTTCCGACGGTACCGTCGGCGCCAACAAGAA
>CADBPH010000195.1 GCA_902796455.1 uncultured Bacteroidia bacterium | reverse complement strand
ATCGGTATAGGCGGCGCAATTGACGATGGCATCCACCTTTTCGGAGTCCACGACAATGCGGACCGCCTCCGGATTGGTGATATCCAGAGAAAGGGTTTCCTGCCCTGCCAGAGCACCCACATCGGAGAAAATGTATTTGTCTCCGGTGCCCGGACAGGCCTCCCGGATACATGTTCCGAGCTGTCCGTTCGCACCTGTGACCAGAATCGTCATTTCCCCGAAAGTTTTTCCAACTGTTTCAGTGTCTCTTTCCCCAGCACTTTGAGGCCGTACTGCCGCGTGACGGACCGGTGCCGGTGGCAGTCGGAGCCGAACATCGCGTACCAGCCCTTGTCGAGGAGCATCTGCGCCTTGATCCGGGCGGATTCTCCGTATACCCCGACAATGGAGGGCAGGTTCAGTTGCAATACTGCACCCATTTCGTGGAGCCGCTTGTAATCCGGCATATCCATGTACCGGTACCGTTCCGGATGGGCAATAAGGGGCCGGTAGCCGTATTTCATCATCCGTTCCAGGATTTCCCAAAGGTCGATCGGTGGAGCCCAGGTCGAGGTCTCCACCAGGACCCGGTCGTCCCCGTGCGTGAGCAGATCCCGTTCTTCGAGACGCTGCTCAAACAAGGTGTCCATCATGTATTCGGAGGCCAGGTGCAATTCCACCGGTCCGTGATAGACGGCTTGCAGTTCTGCGAAGCGTGCCCGGAGCCCTTCCGTCGTATTCGGCACATCTTCCATGGTATGCGGGGTCAGCCAGAGGGTCTTCAACCCGACTTCTTCCCCGAGGAAGCGGAGGATGGCCAGGGATTCCTCCTGCGTCGCGACGCCGTCATCCACCCCATACAGGATGTGCGAATGGTTATCCGTCGCTCCGCCGAGGAGTCCGCTGCCGAGCAGGGATTCCTTCCGTTTCAGGAAACCGAACATCAGTTTTTCTCCCCGGTTTGGGCATCATCCTTCGAAGCACTGTCTTTCCCTTTCTTGGAAGCATGGTGCTTCTTTTTGCCCTTTCCGTCCCCATCCTGCTCGCCGTAGCCATAGCCGTAGTTGCCATAGCCATAGTGACCGTAGCCATAACCGTAATGGCCGTAGCCATAGCCATAGCTTCCGTAGTGGCCATAGGTACCCTGCACCTGTTCGACGCCGTTGAGGATCAAGGCCATGCGGTTGTACTTTCCGCTGGCATAGAGCTCATCCACGGCCGGAAGTGCCCGTTTGTCGAAGAGACCGGCACGGACAATGAAGACGGTGATATCCGCACTACCGGACACGATGGCCGTATCAGCAACGACATCCACCGGCGGACAGTCGATGAAGATGTATTTGAACTCGGACCGGAGCTGGACCACCATCTGGCGGAATTTCTCGGAAACCAGCAATTCAGAAGGGTTCGGCGGAATGGAACCGACGGAGAGGAGGTACAGGTTCTCCGACACTTCCTGAAGATCCGGATGATAGTCATCGATCCGGCCGTTGAGGTAAGCGGAAACACCGGTCGTGTTCTTGCCGAGCGCCTTGCTGAGGGTCGCCTTGCGCAGGTCCAGGTCCAGCAGCAGGGTCTTGGCCCCCTTGATGGCCATAGAGGCGGCCATATTCATGATGGTGAAGGTCTTACCGGCATTCGGATTGAACGAAGTAACCATGATGACATGGCAGGGGGCTTCATGCCCGACCATCATGTCCAGGTTGGTCCGCAGGACGCGGAAAGCCTCGTTCATCATATCCCGCTTTCCGCCTTCGACGATAATGTTGCAGTTGGAATCGTCGAAACGGGCGGATTTCTTCTTGATCAGTCCTTTCTTTCCGGCCATCTGTGGAATCTCCGCAAGGAACGGTACCTTCAGTTTCGCAACATCCGAACGGGTGTGGACCGTCGTATTGAGGATGAGCCGGAGGAAGAAGAAAGCAAACGGAATGCCCAGCCCGAGGAGCAGGGCAATCAACAGGACGTTGCGCATCACCGGGGAAACCGGACTGCCGCTGACCGGGGCGACCAGCAGGCGGGTATTTGCCACGCTGAGCTGGCTGGCCAATTCATTCTCTTCCCGTTTCTGCAGCAGGAAGGTGTACAAGGCCTCTTTTACTTTCTGTTCCCGGCCGATGGAAAGCAGTTGCAGTTCCTGGCCGGAGGTGGAAGCGATACGGCCGAGGATGGCATTTTCCTGGGCATTGATCCGGTCCTGCTGGATCTGCAGGCTGGAAATGTAGTTGTCTACGGAGCGAAGCACCGAAGACTTCATCGCATCCAGGTTCGCATTCAGGTCCGCCACATAGGGGTTGGATTCGCTACTCTCTTTCAGCAACTGGTCCCGCTTCATCAGGAGGTTGTTGTAACTGGAGATCTGGCTCTCGATGTTGCCGCTGTTCAGGCCCGAGCCCTGCGGGATCAGGGAACGGGAATGGGACGGATCGTTCAGGTACCCCCGGATGTACTGGGCCACGGAGAGCTGGTTGCTGTTCTCAAAAGCTTTGGAGGAATACGCCGAGGACTGCTGCAAATACTGGTTGGAAACCGCGTCGATGTTCGTCAATTGATGCTTGCTCTTGAAGTCTTTGATGTTCTCTTCAATGCCGCCCAATTCTTCTTCCAGGACGATCAGGCGCTCCTTGATGAATTCGGAGGTATTGGCCGTCGCCCGGTTCTTGTTGGCAATCCATTGTTCGTTATAGACATCCAGGAGGGCCGCCAGCACGTGGGCCGCCCGATCGGGAGAAAGATCGCGCAAAGAGAGGGTCACCACGGAGGATTCATCCCGGGCACCGGCCACGCTGAGCCTTCCGGCATACCCACCGGCCCGACTGCGGGCGTTTGCCCAAGACACACGGACATCATCGCTCCAGCTGTACAGGTAAGGCGATTCAGTCAGGCGCAGGCTGCCGACCGGGGTAACGAGGGAGTCCCCGAGGTTTCCTTTGACCGGGGCCGCTTCCAGCTCCGCCCCGCCGATCATGAAGTTTTCCAGGGTGAAGGATTTCTCTCCTTTCTTCTTGACGATGAAGGAGAAAGAAGAAGACTTGTTATCCCCCAATAGAGTCAGATAAAAAGGGGACCGGTTATACAATTCGCGTTCGCGCAGGAACATCAAATCCGTGTAGTTGGTTTCCAGTCCGAGGCGCTCTACGACCTTGGTCATCAGGTCCGGGGACTTCATGGCCTGCATCTCGTTGGCAACGTTGACGCCGTAATAGGCATTCCGCCGCATGGACGTAGAGAGATCGCTGAGGGTTGTAGAGGTCTGGTCGTTTTCGATGATGATCCGCTCGAAGGAGGAATACATCTTCGGGGTCTTGTAGAGATAGAAGATGGCGATGCACAGGGCAATCAGCATCGACAGGAAGAACCACCATTTGTGGCCCCAAATCAGAGCCCAGAGATCACCCAGGTTGATCGGATTGTCGTCGTCCTGGTTGCTGCCGTTCCAAGTAGGATTATTGATAATATCT
>CADBPH010000194.1 GCA_902796455.1 uncultured Bacteroidia bacterium | reverse complement strand
TCCGACTACTTCAACATCTCCGAAATGTATCTGGGCTACCGGTTCAATGGCAAGAAGCTCCAGCAGCGCCTGGGCATCGACGGCCTGACGATCAGCCTGACCTGCAACAACGTGTTCATGTTCACGAACCTGCTCGAGGGTAACCCCCAGATGCACAACACGGCGACTTCATACTATCCGTTGGTCCGCACGACCCAACTTGGTCTTAATGTCAACTTCTAATGGAATGATTGTATGAAAAAGAATATCAAACATTTTCTTTGCATGATCGCGTCCCTGGTCCTGGCTGTTACCCTGACGGGCGGCTGCCATTATCTGGATGTCGATCCGGAGCTCGGTGTCTCCGAGGAAGATGTGTTCAGCACCTATTCCATGGCGAACACCTTCCTTTCCTTGGCATATGATGCGGCAAACGGTAATAATAAGTACAATATTACGCTGACTTTCCCGCTTTATATGGAGCTGCTCCAGATGTATTTCGTCTGCTGGTCCACGACGACCGATGCCGCCGACGCCGGCCGGCTCGGTGTTGTCCAGCGCGAATTCAAGCAGGGGTACCTGAGCCAAGACGTTCTTTATCGGTATTCGTTCGGAACCGCCCAAAATGACAAGCCCATGTGCACGGCGATGTGGGGTATTATCCGGATGGCGAACATGCTGATCGACCGCTTCCCGCTGATCCAGAACGGAACGGAAAAGGAGCGGGCCGACTTGCTCGGACAGGCTTACTTCCTGCGCGGCCTCGCCCACTTCCACCTGTGCCGGATGTTCGGCGGAATGCCTTACATTGACTACGTCCTCGGCGGCGACGACTCGTTCGACCTGCCCCGGCTCTCGGCGTACGAAACCTATATCAAGGCGGCCGAAGATTTGGAGAAATCTTACGAGTATTTCGTGGAAGCCGGCATCATGCGCCGCAACACCCCGGACCGTCTGGTTCCGAGTAACCTGGAACTGGCCATGCCTTCCGGTTGTACGGCCCTGGCCGTCCGCGCCCGCGCGCTCCTGTATGCGGCCTCCCCGCTGAACAACCAGAACGGAGAAGCCGACTGGGTAATGGCGGCAGACGCCTGCGCCCTGGCCCTCAAGACCGCGTTGGACAACCAGTTCGAACTCCTGCCTTTCGAGAACTACACGGATAACCACACCGGCGTTGTGACGACCAACGAAACCATCTGGGGTTACACCCTGGCTTCGGCCAACAACGTCCAGAACTGGGGCGGCTATCTGGCCTATTGCCAGAGTAAGTTCAGCTCCATCCGCGGCAACTCCGGTATCAACCCGACGCAGAATTTCGTCGACCGTTTCGAAACGGCGGACGGATACCTCCTCCGCACCGAGGCCGACCGCCAGAAAGCGGCCGCTGCCGGCAGCTACAACGAACAGGATCCGTATTCCAACCGCGATCCCCGGATGGATCTCGTGATTGTCCACGACGGATCCCCGGCTTTCGACCAGGCCTTCATCTCCTCGGAAGGCGGTGTCTTCAATATCTATTACGATCCTGCGACCGGAACATGGCCGTCGACGACCCTGAATTCCACCGTGATGAATTTCGGTTATGACTGGGGGTCGATTGACAACGCCACGACGGGCGGAACCAATACCGGCTACTATTGCCGCCGCCAGTGGAACGGCTCCTTCTCCGGAAGCTACCAGCACCTGGATCCTTGCTTCCGCGTCGGTGAGATGTACCTGGCTTATGCCGAGGCCGTGAACGAGGCCTATGGCCCGAACGGAACGGCCGGCGGGCTGAGCATCACCGCCTTGGATGCGCTCAACATCGTCCGGAACCGGGCGACCATGCCGGATGCGCGCAGCGAATATGTCAGCGACAAGGACTCCTTCCGCAGCTATGTCCACAACGAGCGTTGCGTGGAACTCGCTTTCGAGAGCAACCACTATTATTGGGACATCCGCCGCTGGAAAGAAGCGCCGCAGTTGATGAACCAAACCCTGTACGGCATGTATATCGAGAAGACGACCCCGTCCTCGACCTATCCGAACGGAAAGATTTACACGCGCCGTCCTCTGCCGAACAACCGTCAGTGCGTCTGGAAGGATTACATGTATGTGCTGCCCTTGCCGGATGACCAGGCGAATACGATGCAAGTCTTTGTCAATAACCAAAAGTGGCAATAATCATGAGAAAACATATCATATTCCTTTTCGCCCTGCTGGCTTTCCAGGCCGTCTCTTTCGCCCAGACTGCCGGGCAGAGGGATACCTTGGTCAACCTGCCCTGGGGCGTTACCAAGTCGTATGCGACGACGACGGGAAAGGTGATCACCGTGTATTCGGATGAGATCCAGCGAAACGGAGTCGGCGACTTGCGGAACCGCATGACCGGCCTTGTCCCGGGCTTGGATATCACCGAATTAAGTGGCGGTATCTTCCAGGCGGCGGACGGCGGTTTTACCGACTATAATGCCGGCGGAACGACGAATTCCTTCCGGCTCAACGGTTTCAACAGCATGAAAATCGTTGTCGACGGAATTCCGATTCCGTTCAACCAGCTCCTCCTCGAGTCGAACCAGATCGAGTCCGTAACGGTCCTGACCGACATCCTTGACAAGGCCAAGGCCGGCCCGATGGCCTCCTATGGCGCCCTCTTGATCAAGACCCGGCGGGGACAGTACAATACCCCGTTGAAGATCACGACGAATGTCGAGACCGGAATGAACTTTGTCGACAATATTCCTGAATGGGCCAGCGGCGCTGACTATGCCAAGCTGAATAATATCTCCCGTATTGACGCAGGCCTGGAGCCGCTCTACACGGATGAGGCGATCGCCGCTTTCAAGCGTTACAAAGAGAACGATCTCCTTTATCCGGCGGTCAACTATCGGGAGAAGATGATCAGGAATTCCTTCTCGTCCACTTCCTTTGGTCTGGATATGACGGCCGGCTCGAATACGATCAAGTATCACGTTGCCCTGAACGGAATGAATTACAACGATATCTTGAAAGCCGACCGTCAGGATTACAACAAGATCAACCTGACGGCGAACGTCACCACGAAGATCGGGCAGTATCTTGAAGCGTCTGCCGGGTTCATGGGGCTGCTGAGTTTCCGCCGCTATGCCACGGGTGTGGGCTGGAGCAATTTCCGGTCTGTTCCGGAAATCGCTTATCCGCTTGTTCTCGGAAAGGTTGGCGCCGATTCGGAAGATGCCGATATCGCCGGTATGACCGGCCGTACGATTTACGGGGTGTCCAAGACCTTCACTGGGAACTACTATGCTAAGATGCTCGAAGGCGGTACCCGGACGTACCGGAACCGTTCCGGTATGTTCCATGCCGACATGAATCTCGACCTGTCCTTCCTGCTCCCGGGCCTGCGTTCCAAGACGTCCGTCCTGGCAACCTCTTTCCTGTCCACGACGATCGGAAAGAACAACGACTACATCGCTTATTTCTGGGATCCGACGGAAGGAATCCAGCAGATTTCCGATACGCACAAGGGTGCGCGGCAGGCTTCGCGCTCCATGGCGGCCAATACGACATCTTCTACGCTGTCCCTGTATGAGCGCCTCGACTATGACTGGGCGAAGAACGGCCATCTCGTCAATGCGGGTCTGACTTACTACCAGTCCAGCGC
>CADBPH010000193.1 GCA_902796455.1 uncultured Bacteroidia bacterium | reverse complement strand
GGCCGGGGCTGCCGGGCCTCCTTGCGGAAAAAATGATCGATCACAACGGCAATGGCCCCGTCGCCGGTTACATTGCAAGCTGTTCCGAAATTATCCATCGTGATATACAAGGCAATCATCAAAGCCTGCTGCGCCTCGGAAAAGCCCAGCATCGAGGAGAGGATGCCGAGCGCCGCCATGATCGCCCCGCCCGGAACGCCGGGCGCCGCCACCATCATGATGCCGAGCATCAGGATAAAGCCCATGAAGAGCCCGAAATCAAAGGGCATCCCCTGCATGAGCATCAGCGCAACCGCACAGGCGACAATCTTCAGGGTACTGCCGGACAAATGGATCGTCGCGCACAACGGAATGGTGAATCCGGCGATCTCCTCGCTCACCCCGTTTTCCCGGGTCGCCTTCAAGGTGACCGGGATGGTCGCAGCCGAGGAAGAGGTGCCCAGCGCCGTGAAATAGGCCGGCATCATCTTGACGAGCATCTTCAGGGGATTCCGCCGGGCGACCACACCCGCAATACAGTACTGAACGACAAGCAACACGATGTGCATCACAAAGATAACACCGATTATCGCAACAAATACTTCCAGAATGCGGACCACCTGTCCGGTATGCGTCATTCCGAGGATGATGCCGAAAATATAGATCGGCAGCAGCGGCAGGATCACGACTTCGATGGTCTTGACGATGATGTCCTTGAACTCCCGGGCGATTTCTTTCAGGCGCACGGAGCCGAAAAATGCCATGCCCAGGCCGAGGGTGAACGAGAACACCAGCGAGGTCATCACGTCCAGCATCGGCGGAATGTTGATCGAAAAGAAAGGAGCCACCTCAGTGGTCAGGTCTCCCATCTGCGTCCCTCCGCCGGCGGGAATCAGTTTCGGGAACAGGGCCGCGCTCACGCCATAGGAAAAACACCCGGCGCAAACCGTATCGACATACGCAATCAAAGCGGTGATAGCCAGCAGTTTGCCAGCACCCCTACCGATATCGGCGATGGCCGGGGTCACCAATCCGACAATGATCAGCGGAATCAAGAATTTCAGGAAACTGCTGAAGACGGCGTTGAAGGTCGCGAAGACCCGGACAAGCACCTGCGGGAAGAACAATCCGCAGACAACGCCGAGCAAGATGGCTATCAGGATTTTGGGCAGCAAGCCTAATTTGAAAGACTTCATGTGGCCGGTTGATTTGGGTGATAAAAATACGAATAAAATATGAGAGAATCCATAGTGCAACATGAGAGTTTTTTTATTAAATTTGCAGGAAATAGGCTGAAACGGCTGCGCGAAGCACGGATGCCGGATGACAAACCGCTTCTGATATGCTGGAAGACATTAAACAACAGATTGAAAAATTGATTGCCCTCTATGAAGGGGAAAAACTGGAGAAGGAAAGACTCCGGGATCTCCTGATGCAGAGCAAAGCCGATAATGAAGCCTGCAGGAAGCAGATCGCCGATCTGGAAAAGAAGGTGGACAATCTGGTACTGACCCAGGCTTTCACCGCCCCCGCCGGAAGTGATTCCGGTGCGAAAGAGAAGATTGACAAGCTGATCAGGGAGATTGACAAGTGCATTTCCCTGCTGGAAAAATAAAGGATGGAACAGAGAATCACAATCCGTATCGCTGAACGCGAATATGTGCTCCGGGCGGCCACGCCCGAGAGCGAGGAACTGATCCGCCTTGCCGCAGCCGCCATCAACCGGAAAATATCGGCCTACACAGCCAAATTTCCCGGGAAAAACATGGTGGACATCCTCTCCTTCGTGGCGCTGAACGAAAGCATCGGCAGCATCACCCTGCAGCGAAAGGTTGACTCCATGCAACAGGAGACAGCCTCTCTCGCGCAGGAACTGGACACCTACTTAGACAATATGGAAAAAAAGTAGCCGTTAGTCCATCTGGCTGAAAACAACACGTTCTTCGGAACCGGGTCACTCGGACCGGGAATGGCGGGCCCAGGTTACCCTTCGGGGGATTCCGTTATCGGAACGTGGGATTACTGAACCGGACCGGAGCCCAAATCTTATTGATCAGATTTTTCTGACCTACGACTAACGGCTTTTTTTCATAAGACCGGCCGCGCTTCCTCTCCCGGGGAGCCGGCCGGTCTTTCATACCGCCTCCGGCTTCGGGAACAAGGCAGAACGAGTTGAACTAAACCATAACAAACCTTATGAACATTGTATTTTTAGTAATAGGACTGATTCTGGGCGCCGCGGTTGCCCTGGCGGTCTATATCCTTGTGCAGCGCTCGGTACTCAAGGGGAAGAAAGAGGCCATCCTCGAAAAAGCCGAGCAGGAAGCCGAGAACATCAAGAAGGAACGGATCCTGCAGGCCAAAGAGAAATACCTGTCCCTCAAAGCCGAGCACGAACGCTATGTCAATGAGAAAAACGGGCAGATCAAGGATGCCGAAAACCGGATCAAACAGAAGGAGAACAACCTGAACCAGCAGAATGCCGAACTGCAGAAGCGCCTGCGGGATGCGGATAACGCCAAGGCCAGCCTGAACGCACAGCGCGAGCAGCTGGAAAAGAAGGTCCGGGAATACGATACCCTCCGCGACGAAGCGAACCGGCAGATTGAGAGCATCGCCGGCATGACGGCGGTACAGGCCAAGGAAATCCTCATGGAAAACATGAAGGCGGAGGCCCGTACCGAAGCCCAGGCCTATATCAACGACACCATGGACGAAGCCCGGCTGAATGCTTCCCGCGAAGCAAAGCGCATTGTCATCACAACCATCCAGCGGACGGCGACGGAGACCGCCATCGAGAATGCCGTCACGACCTTCCCGATTGAAAATGACGAGATCAAGGGCCGCATCATCGGCCGGGAAGGCCGGAATATCCGTGCCCTGGAGGCTGCAACCGGCGTAGAAATCGTCGTGGATGACACCCCTGATGCCATCCTCCTTTCCGCCTTCGATCCGGTCCGCCGCGAAGTCGCCCGCCTGGCACTGCACCAGTTGGTCGTGGACGGAAGGATCCACCCCGCCCGTATCGAGGAAGTCGTCGCCAAAGTGCAGAAACAGCTCGAAGACGAGATTCTGGAGACCGGAAAACGCACCTGCATCGACCTGGGAATCCACGGAATGAATATCGAACTGGTCAAGTTGATCGGCCGCATGAAATACCGTTCCTCTTACGGACAGAACCTGCTGCAGCACTCCCGGGAAGTGGCGTCGATCTGCTCGATCCTCGCTTCGGAACTCGGGCTCAATCCCAAGATTGCCAAGCGCGCCGGACTGCTGCATGATATCGGAAAAGTATCGGAAGAAGATCCGGAACTCCCGCATGCCCTCCTCGGCATGAAACTCGCGGAGCAGTACAAGGAGAAGCCTGAAATCTGCAACGCCATCGGTGCCCACCACGAAGAGATCGAGATGACCTCGATTATCTCCCCGCTGGTCATGGTCGGAGATGCCATCTCCGGTGCAAGACCTGGAGCAAGACGTGAAGTAATCGAATCTTACATCAAGAGACTGAAGGGGATGGAAGATTTAGCAGCTGCTTATCCTGGCGTCACGAAGAGCTATGCGATCCAGGCGGGACGCGAATTGCGCGTCATCGTCGGCGCCGAAGAAGTGTCGGATGAACAAGCAGCCGGACTGTCCGCGGAAATCGCTCACAAGATCCAGACCGAAATGACCTATCCGGGTCAGGTCAAGATTACCGTGATCCGCGAGACCCGTTCGGTCGCCTATGCCAAATAACATATGAAACGAATTTACCTGATGGTGGCGACGGTGCTCCTGTGGGGCGCCGCCGCTTTTGCACAAGCTCCCGAATCGACCATCTCCTGGAAGGCTACTTCCTCGGAGGTGGAAACCGGCTTGTTCGAAATCGTCCTGTCCGGGGCCATTGCCGACGGCTGGCACACCTACGATCTCTCGCATCCCCTTTCCCCCACTTCGCTGACGGTCGAGGAGAGCGACGCATACACGGTGGAGGGGCTTCCCTATCTGCTGACCCAACCAGTCGAATCCGGAGGCGAAATGATCCTGTCCGAATCGATCCGGATCGCCCAGAAAATCCGCCTGAACGCCCCGGAAGCAACCGTTACCGGAACGGTCCGCTGGCAGTCCTGCACCAACGAGTACTGCGGCCTTCCCGAGGAGCATGAATTCACCCTCAAACTCGCACAAGGAGCCGGAAATGGCGCCGAAAAGGCGGTTAACAAAAACGTTAGCAGTAAAAACAAAAATGTTTCACAGTCTGATAGTCAGACGATTCAAAGCGAAAGCACCCAGGGAGGCTCCCAGAAGGCCAGTTTGTGGTCGCTGATCCTGGAAGCCATCCTTTGGGGCCTTACGATGCTGCAGACACCCTGCGTTTTCCCGATGGTTCCGATGACGATTTCCTTCTTCATGAAGGGATCTTCCTCCCCTTCCGCCGGCCGCTTCAAAGCTTTCATGTACGGACTCTTCATCGTCCTCCTTTACACGGTTCCCATCTGCCTGATCATCGGGCTGACCTGGCTGCTCGGGGGCGATACGGTGACCGCCGACATCTTCAACTGGCTCTCCACGCACTGGCTGCCGAACCTGATCTTCTTCCTTGTCTTCATGGTTTTCGCCGCCTCTTTCTTCGGAGCCTTCGAGATCACCTTGCCCTCATCCCTGGTCAATAAGAGCGATGCCAAATCCGACAAAGGCGGACTGGGCGGAATCTTTTTCATGGCCCTGACGCTGGTGCTGGTTTCATTCTCCTGCACCGGTCCGATTGTCGGTTCCGTGCTGATCAAGTCGACCCAGGGAGAATTCTGGACGCCCATGATCACCATGCTGGCCTTCTCGGTCGCTTTCGCCCTCCCCTTCACGATTTTCGCCCTGTTCCCTTCGCTGCTGAAAAAACTCAAGAGCGGGAGCTGGCTGAATTCCGTGAAAGTTGTCCTGGGCTTCATCGAAGTCGCCCTGGGACTGAAGTTCCTGAGCGTTCCGGACCAGACGTACCACTGGGGCATTCTGGACCGGGAAGTCTACCTGGCCATCTGGATCGTCGTCTTCACCCTGCTGGGACTGTACCTGCTCGGCAAGATCCGCTTCGCCCACGATGAACCCGTCGAGCACATCGGCGTCTTCCGCCTGTCCCTGATCATCGCCGTTTTCTCCTTCGTCGTCTACTTGATTCCGGGCATGTTCGGTGCGCCGCTGAAGGGGATCTCCGGATACCTGCCACCGATTGAGACACAAGACTTTATCGTATACAATCATGCAGATGGTCCGCAACTGGCCCCTTCCCGGGGTCCGGATACGGCCGCCCTGCCCGCCACCGGTGAAAGCACGCTGAAAATGCCGCTCGGCCTGAGCGGTTACTTCACCCTGCAGGAAGGACTCGAGGCCGCGGCAAAAGCCGGCAAGCCGTTATTCGTCGACATGACCGGACATGGCTGCACCAACTGCCGTGAAATGGAATCCCGCGTGTGGAGCGATCCCCGGGTCCTGCAGCGGCTGCGGGATGATTTCGTCCTGACCGCGTTGTATACCGATGACAAGACGCGGCTGGAGGAGAAGGACTGGGTAACGGCGGAGAACGGCAAGGTCCTCAAAGACATGGGGCGTGTCAACTCCTACATTGTCCGGACCCGCTTCGGGGTCAACGCACAGCCCAATTACGCCATCGTTTCCCCGGACGGAGAACTGCTGGTGCCCGTGCGCGGATACAACCTGGACATTGACGGATTCGTCGCATTCCTGCAAAGCGGACTGGACGCCTACCGCGCAAAGAATAAGTAGTTAAATAACGCTATCCGTGCATTTTACGGTGCATGGAACTCCGATGGAGCTTCTCGGCGACGAGAAGCTTTTCTTTTTCTCCGGGAGGCAGGGCGAAGTCCTGGAATTTTTCCCAGATGATGTCCACTGCGGCAGATGAAGGGTGGACCAGGTCGTCCGCATAGAACCGGTAATCCCGCAACTGATCCAACAGGATCTCATAAGCGGGGAAATACTCGGCCACATCGGCGCGGCGCGCGCAGACCTTCTCCAGGGCAAGCAGCAGCGTGGCCTTGCTGAGCTGATTGCCATGGGCCGTATCTCCCAGATGACGGATGGGGCTCACCGTGAAGAGGACCTTCCGGGCCTTGTCCGCATCTTTGTCCGCAACGCCGGCCAGCATCCGTTCCAACAAGGTTTCGACCATCCCGGCCTCCAGCCGGTAACGCGTAAACTCCCGGGCCAGACGCTTGAGGCAATTGGATACAGTTTCCCCTGTTTCATTAAAACGATAACACCATGCTGTTCCGAATGTTATAATAACTCTATTGCAGTTTTTGTAAAAGTCAGAAGCCTTTGCCAGTTCTTCATTCGCATGCGTGAGGAAAGCCTCCGGCGTCTCCCGGGCGAATGCGGTATGATGACTGAAAGAACTGACCAGCGGCATACCCGCCCCCATGGTCCGGCACTCCACCTCCGCAAACGGGATTCCGCTGGAAAGCCGCGCCAGCGCATTTTGCACGGAGACAGGATTGTACAGGGTTCCGAAGGGATTGACACAGACCTGGAAGCCGGCATCGGCGAGTTTCCCGCCGATCTGGTCGGCGAAGCAGCTGCCCAACACGAGGATACGGTCTGCGTATGAAACGCCGAAACGGCTTTTGCCCGGGTCGACTTCTGTATAGAGTTTCATGGGATAATCGTTTGGATGAGATGATTATTTCCTACAAAAATAGTATTTTTGCAGGATATGAGAAAAGTTCTGACTATCCTGCTGCTGTTTTGCACGCTCCAGGTGCTTTCCGCCCAAAGCCTGGAGGAGTTTTTCGGCTTTCCCTCTCCCTTGCGGACTGTCCGGGAAAACCGGATCAAATGGGTGTACGATATCCGTTTTGAATACATATTCGACAACCGGGAATATGACCTCAGCCAAGGAAGGTATTCCCCCTCCCAGACCCTGCACACAGCATCGCTGACTCCTCTTGCCGGACTTCAATTGACGCAATCCAGGTCATTGTCCCACAAACTGATGTTCGGAATCGATATCACCAAGAACATGGGAGAATACCCCGTCACGGAAGCGGACCGTTCTCTTGTCAACTGGAAGATGTTCGACGAAATCCTGATGTATTACCGCATGCAATTGCAAGCCGGGGAGACGGAGTTCCTCATGACGGCCGGTGTTTTCTCCCGGGATGAAGTCGACGGAAAATACACGACTGCTTTTATTTCTGATTACCATGATATTATTGACAATAATCTCGAGGGATTGTTACTGCAGTTGAAACGTCCGCAATCGTATTATGAAATCGGATGTGACTGGACCGGCATGATTGGAAGCATGCGCCGGGAACAATTCCTCATCTTCTCCTATGGGCAGACGCAGCCCCTCCCCTGGCTGAGCGCAGGCTGGCGCCTTTCCGCGACGCATTACGCCAATGCCCTGGAATATGGCGGCGTCGTGGATAACATTCTCCTGGAGCCCTTCCTGAAGGCCGGGATTCCCGAAAGAAAGAACTGGAAGGAACTTTCCATGACCCTGGGGTGGCTGCAGGGAGCCCATCAGGACCGCAAGCGCGATACCGGAATCCGCTTCCCCGGCGGCCTGCAGATGCAGGCGGACGTGCAGTACAGGAGCCTGGGGGCCAACATGCTCCTGTATCACGGCAAAACCATCATGCCTTTCTTCGACCTGATCGACTCGGGCGGATTCCAGTATGGGACCGACTTGTACTGGGGAGACCCCTTCTACCGGCTGTATGCTCCGGATACCTATGCACATTCCCATGAAAGAGGCACATATGGCCGTCTGGAAGGATTCTGGCAGCCGCACATCTCCGATTTCCTGGACCTGCGGCTCTCGTGCCTGGTCCATTTCACCGGCGAAATGAACTCCCGGAGCCATTGCGCCGGATGGCAGCAGAAATTATCCCTCTTCTTCAGCCTCGACCGCCGTTCCTCCGGCCGGAAGACCCAGCCATCGGGACGGACCCGGCTTATAAACGGCAACAGAATATAATTCAACGCAATACATGAAAAGACACGGTTTCATTATCCTCCTTCTCGGGCTCACTGCCCTCGCATGCGGGCGCCTCAAAGACGGCGAGTATACCCTCCATGTCCTGTCGACCAATGATGTCCACAGCACCTGGTTCGACTCCACGTATGTCGGCAACGGCATCCGCAAGTCGGTTTTCGCCATGAACCATTACATCGACAGCGTCCGCACGGCCGTCGGTGCGGAGAATGTCGTCCTGGTCGATGCCGGCGACTGCCTGCAGGGCGACAATGCCGCATATTATTTCAATTATGTGGATACCGTGACCCCGCACCTGTTCCCAAGGCTCATGGGGTACATGAAGTACGATGCCGTCGCCGTGGGCAACCATGACATCGAGACCGGGCATCCGGTATACGACCGCGTCACGGAAGACCTGAAAAAACATCACGCTCCCTTCCTGGCCGGGAACGCCATCCGCAACGACAACGGGAAACCCTACTTCCCCATTTACACCCTGGTCCGCCGGGCGGGGCTGAAAATCGCAATTCTCGGATACACGAATGCCAATATCAAGGCATGGTTGACGGAAAGTCTGTGGAGCGGAATGACATTCCAGTCGCTCGTTCCCCTCGTACAGGAGCAGGTCGACCAGGTCCGTTCCCGGGAAAAACCGGATGTCGTGATTGTGACCATGCATTCCGGCTGCGGCCAGGGAGATGGGAAAATACTTGAGAATGAAGCATTTGACGTATTCAACAGCATCCAAGGCATCGACTTCCTGGTCTGCGGCCATGACCATCGTCCCTATGTCGAGACCCGGGACGGGATGGCTTTGCTGAATTCCGGCAGCCACAGCCGTTATGTCGCACACGGAACGCTGTCCTTCACCGTCAAGGGCGGGAAGATTACGGAAAAGGCTTTCGGAACGGAACTGATCCCGGTCCGCGCGGAAGCGGCAGACCCTGTCATGCGGGCGGCTTTCCAGAAAGATTTCGAGGCGGTCAAAGCCTTCACGACGAAAGAAATCGGTGTCTTGAACACGGATCTCTGGACCCGCGACGCCTACCGGGGCATGAGCGACTACATCAATCTCGTGCATACCCTCAGCCTGGGAGACCGGCGCGCCGACATCTCTTTTGCCGCGCCGCTGACCTACAACGGACACGTCCCGGCCGGCATCCTGATCTACAACGACTTATTCACTATCTATCCGTTTGAGAACCAGCTGTTTGTAGTAAAGATGACCGGTAAGCAGGTAAAGGACTACCTCGAGTATTCCTACGAGCAGTGGATCCGGACGATATCCAAACCGGATGAGCATATCCTGCATATCGCCCCCTATGACGACCCGCGCACCGGCCAGCAAGGATGGTCCTTCGTCAACCGTTCCTATAATTTCGACTCGGCCGCCGGCCTGAATTACACCGTTGACGTAACCAAGCCCTTCGGCGAACGCATCCGGATCGCCTCCATGGCTTCCGGCGCCCCCTTCGATGAAGGAGCAACTTACCGGGTTGCCATGACATCCTACCGGGCCAGCGGCGGCGGGAATCTCCTGAAATCGGGAGCCGGGATGGATCCGGACAAGATCGACGAACTGATCACCGATCGCTATCCCGAAATCCGCAACATCCTGTATGACTATATCATGAAAAACGGTTCGATCGACCCTGAAGCCATCGGGGACCCCAAGGTTGTCGGACATTGGGAGTTTATTCCGAAGCCGTTGGCAGACAAGGCATTGGACCGCGACATGGCACTACTGTTCCACAAAAAATAATCCCCAGACATGAAAAAATTATTGACCCTTGTTCTGGCTGCCGCCGCCCTGGTCCTGGGCGGTTGCGCTTCCCTGCAGATGACGCCGGAAGAGAAGGCGGCGGAAAAAGCCCGCATCGCCCAGGTTGTCTCGGACAAGCTGGATGCTTGCCAATACGAGATCACCGTGGATATGATGTATCCGCGCCGGGGCCCGTCCCAAAGACTGACCAGCCCGTATTCCCTGCGGATTGACAAAAACAAGATTCATTCGTACCTGCCTTACTTCGGAGTTGCGTACAGCATCCCCTACGGCGGAGGGAAAGCCTTGAATTTCGACGGGGAAATCTCCCGGTATGTCGAAAACGTCACCGGAAAGCGGGACCAGCGGCAGTTCCTGGCCCAGGTCACCAATGACGAAGACACTTATATTTACCGCATTACAGTCTACGATAACGGCCGCGCGGACATCCGCGTCGTCAGCCGCAACCGGGAGGAAATCAGTTTCTCCGGCGAGATGCGCGTAGACTAGCGGCGGGGCCGCCCGGGGCGTTTTCCGAGTTTCCCTCTAAATTGGGCGAAAAAGGACCGGTCGTTTTTCAGAATGTGCCGTAAATTTAGACACAATTATATTGTGTTTAAGTTTCGCATCAGCGAAATTCCTTATTAGGGAGGCCTGCAAAGGCCGACAGCCTTTTCCCTCCCCGAGGGAGGGAAAACGGGAATTGGGAGGGGTAACGTGATAAATAATATAATAGCAGACGTTACCCTCTCCTCCAAGCCTCCTCTCCTCGGGAAAGGAGGCTTGCTGCCGCCCTTACAGGGCTCTAAGTTAGGTAACTTTCGCCATTGCGAAAGTTAAATTATATTGTGTTTAACTTTTACGTTATCAATTTATGGCAAGGAACATTCTGATTACCGGATCCTCTCACGGCATTGGTGCCGGGTGCGCGGTCGCTTTCGCGCGGGATGAGGGGGCCAATATCGGCATTTGCGGAAACAAAAACGCCGCCGGAGCGGAAGAAGTCGCAAGACAATGCGAGGCTTTCGGCGTCAAGACGAAAGTCTATATCGGCGATGTCGGAAACCATGATTTCTGCAAGGCGACGATGGAAGATTTCATCAGAACCTTCGGAAAAATCGATGTCCTGATCAACAACGCCGGCGGGGCGCTGCAAATCCCGGGCGGACACAAAGGCGAGTTCAAGGATATGCCGATGGAATATTGGGACAGCCAGATTGCCCTGAATCTCAACAGCGCCGCCTATCTGTCACGCTATGCGGTCGCCGACATGGTCGAGAAGAAAACGGAAGGCCGGATTGTCAATGTCTCGTCCGTCCACGGGCAAGTCACCTGGGTCTACCGCCGGATGCTTCCCTACTCCGCTGGCAAAGCCGGACTCAACATGTTTACGAAGGCGCTCGGCGTCGAAGTCGCCAAATACGGAATCCGGGTCAATGCCGTTGCACCGGGATTCATCTTCACCAAACTCTCTGAACGCTATTCCAAGGCAGATCTGACGGCTTTCTCGCACAAGATTCCGGTCGGACGCGGCGGGACGATCGAGGAAATCGTTCCTACGATCCAGTTCCTGGCCGATATCGAGAAGACACGTTTTATCGTGGGACAAGTCATCGGCGTCGACGGCGGACAGTCTGCGGACGGAACGATCGAATCGATGAACTTTCCCCTGACGGAGGAATAACATGTCTCTGAAAAGCCAGTGGGAATTCAGTCAGGCGAGCGAATGCCGCCGGGGACTGATGTGCGGAATGGGTTACTCCGCCGAGGAACAGAAAAAGCCGCGGATCGCGGTTGTCAACTCCTGGAATGAATACAATCCCGGCCACGTCCACCTCAAACAACTCGCCGAGCGGGTGAAAGCCGGAATCCGCGATGCAGGCGGACTCCCCCTCGAGGTCATGACGACGGCCATCTGCGACGGAATGGTCGAGAAGGACCCGAAATACATCGAGGTCCCGAGCCGCAATTCCATCGCCGACCAGGTGGAAATCACGGTCGAGGGCAATTTCTTCGACGGAATGGTGCTCCTGTCCACCTGCGATTCGATTGTCCCGGGGCATCTGATGGCTGCCGCGCGGCTTGACATCCCGGCCATCATGGTGACGGGCGGATACATGCCGCACGGGATCTGCCGCGGCAAGGAAGTGATCCACATCCATGCGCAGGACCAGGTCGGTGCCATGGAGGCCGGACGGATTGACAAGGACGAATACAACGACCTGATCGAACACTCGTGGGGCACCTGCGGGGGCTGTACTTCCATGACGACGGCGAATTCCATGTGCATGGTCGCGGAAGCCCTCGGCATGTCGCTTCCGGGCAATTCGACCGTCGCCGCCACCTCAAGCGAGCTCTATCTGATTGCCTATCAGGCCGGCCGGCGGATCATGGCGCTCGTCGAAGAAGGAGTGACCGCCAGAAAAATCATCACCCCGGCATCCATCCGGAACGCCATCAAGATGGACATGGCTGTCGCCGCTTCCTCGAACCTCATCCTCCACATCCCGGCCATCGCCTATGAGGCGGGCTATGACGAACCCTGGTGGAAGTACTTCGACGAAGCCTCCAACGACATTCCGCTCCTGGCGCATATCGTGCCGAGCGGTCCGAAGTACTCGGTCCATGACCTCTGCCTCGCGGGCGGGATGCCGGCGCTGATGAAAGAACTCCTGCCGAAACTCGACGGAGACTGCCTGACCGTAACCGGAAAGACGCTTGCCGAAAATGTGAAGGATGCCAAGGTTTACCGGCGTGAAGTGATTCATTCGCTGGACAATCCGGTCATGAAAATGCCGGGAATCGGTGTCCTGTACGGCAACCTGGCGCCGGAGGGCTCCATCGTCAAAATCGCCGCGGTCCCCCAAAACCTGATGACCTTCAAAGGGCCCGCCCGCGTCTTTGACGAACTGGACGACGCGCTGGCGGCGCTCAAGGGCGGACAAATCAAGCCGGGAGATGCCTGTGTGCTGCGTTTCCTGGGCTTGAAAGGACGATTCGGAACCACGGCGTTCACTTTCCAGGAGATGCTGAAAGGCCGAAAGGAACTCTTCGAGTCGTGTGCCGTCATCACCGACGGACGCTTCTCCGGCGGTTCTTCCGGCCTCTCTGTCGGCTATGTTTCTCCCGAAGCGGCTTTGATGGGCCCTTTGGGCCTGGTCAGGGACGGCGACGAGATTACGATCGATATCCCCAACCGGAGAATCGATGTCGCAGCCGACCTGCAGGCGCGGGTGAAAGACTTCCACTGGCAATTCGACGGCTCGAAATATCCGCGCTACCTGAATCTGTTTGTCAGGAATGTGGGATCCATGGCCCACGGAGGTATTTGGGAATAAATTGATTATCATGATTATCGCGATTATCAGAGGATTTGATCCGGACACCTGCCTGCGCTTGGCGGAGGCCTATGAAAAAGGTGGAATCAACTATGTCGAGGTCACTTTCAACCAGCAGGCGCCTGAAACCTGGAAAGACACCGCCCGCGCCATCCGTTCCATCAAGGAGCATTTCGGCGGTACGGTCAAGGTCGGCGCCGGAACGGTACTGACCCCGGAGCAGCTGGCCATTTGCGAAGATGCCGGCGGGGAATACATGGTTACGCCGAACGTAAACACTTCGTTGATAAAGAAATGCGTTGCAGACGGACTGATGGCGGTGCCGGGAGCGATGACGCCGACCGAAGTGGTAGAGGCCTTTGATGCCGGCGCCCGTTATGTGAAGATTTTCCCGGCAGGGACGCTCGGGCCGGGATATGTGAAAGCGATCAAGGCACCGCTGTCGCACATCCCGCTGCTCGCCGTAGGCGGGATCGGCCCGGACAACATCGCCGCGTTCATCCAAGCCGGCTGCTGCGGTGCAGGCGTCGGCGGCAACCTGACCAACAAGGAGTGGATCCGGGAAGGCGCATGGGATAAAATCACGGCAACCGCGGCCGCACTGGTCGCCAACGCACAAATTTGACGGCCGTGGAGAGCGATGTGATGATTATCGGCGGCGGACTCGCCGGTTGGCGGGCGGCAGAGGCTGCAGTGGCGGGCGGTGCGTCCGTCACACTGGTCGCGAACGGCCCCGGAAACTCCCCCCACATCCACGCGCTCAATTGTCCGGTACTTCCGGAGGACTCTGTGGAGCAATACATTGAAGACACCCTCTCCAGCGGCCGGTACGAGAATGACCGGGCCCTGGTGGAGGCCATGTGCGCCGGCAGCGTATCGCTCAAGGACGAGTTCCCCTTTGACGGAACCCTCATCCGCCCCCTTGGCAGCACGGTACCGCGCTGCGTATCGATCCGCCATGCCATCGGCGCGATTGCGCTGGCTGAAATCCAGGCCCGGATGAAAGACAAGGTCACCGTAGAAAAACGCACCGTGACTCCCGAGGAAATCCTGGAGCGGCGGAGGACGGCCCCCGGAACGATCTTCATCATCGCAACGGGCGGATGGTGCGGGAAATATGACTTTTCGACCAATCCGCAATACCTGAAGGGCGACGGGCTGCTGATTGCCGAAGCCCTGGGCGCGGCGACCCGCGACGTCGACAGGGCGCACATCCAGTATGAACCGACGGTCCGCACCGAAGGCCCGATGCGCGGCATCCCGGTCATCACGACGCTCCTGTTCGAGGGAGCAAGGTTATTGAATCAGGAAGGCAAAGCATTCCTGGATAATCCGCGGCTCAACAAGGATGAATTATCCCGGGCCATCTTCCGGGAAGGCGGCTCCGCCATTTACGATTTGACCGCCGTCCCCGAGGCGAAACTGCTGGAATGCAAGATGGACCCCGCCGAGCGACGGATCCCGGTCGCCCCCGCCCCGCACTCTTCCCTGGGCGGAATCGCAATCGACCCGCAGTGCCATGCGTTGGACCGGCTCGGAAAAATCGTTCCGGGAGTATATGCTTGCGGAGAGGTGACGGCGGGCGTGCACGGACGGAACCGCCTCGGCGGTAACGGCGGCACGGCGGCCATGGTATTCGGAGCCATCGCCGGGCGCGAGGCAGCAGCGGAATGGAATAAAAGAAGCAGAAAATGAAACCAGAAGATTTACGTTGGGAAGGCGATCCCTATTGGATTGATGTCCGGAAGGCGGGTGAATTCCTGGGCCTGCCGGACAAGACTGTACTGCATGCCGGTCCCCCGATTGAATTCGGGCGGATGTGCCGCGGACACCGGCGCAGCATGATCAACGCCTGCTTTTTCGAAGGCTGGGCCCGGTCGGAGGAGGAAGCCGTCCGGATGCTGGAATCCGGACAGGTGAAAGTCGAAGCGGCATTTGACTATGCCACCAATGGATCGGGGTACGGAATCATCACGAAATCCGTCCCGCTCCTGATTGTCGAAGACCGCCAGAGCGGCGGGGTGGCAGGGCTCTTTCCGGCGGAAGGCAAATTCGGCGGCGGCTTCTGCGGCTGGGGAATCTATTCGGAGGAAATCGCGGCGAACTTGAAATGGCTCGGGGATGAGTTGTTCCCGCCGCTGGTCGCCGTCCTGAAAGATGCCGGCGGTTTCCCGATGCGGAAGCTTTTCCACGAAGCGCTCCGCATGGGCGATGAACTGCATTCTTCGCAAAAAGCGATTGACGCACTGTTCACCCGGGCCATCATCCCGTATGTCCTGCAGTGCGCGAACAGAGACGCCCTCTTGGAGTATTTTGCTACGACTGACCGGTTTACGCATAATTTCGGGCAGGCGGCGAGCCGCGCTTTGCTGCTCGGGCTGGAAAAGCAGGGAGTCAAAGGACTGCTGACCGCAGCCGGAGGGAATGGGGTGGAATACGGCATCAAGGTCGACGGGACCTGGCATGTCGCCCCTTCGCCGATGATTGTCGGCCCCTATCTTACACCGGGAGCGAAAAAAGAGAATCAACTGCCCTGGATCGGCGACAGTTCGGTCGTCGAATGCCGCGGCTGGGGCGGTACGATCCGCCCGATCAACCCCGATTTCGGCGTCGCCGGAAAAGGGCTGGTCATCAATGGCGGAATGATGGATGTCAATGGCGGCTGGATGGGGGCAGGCTCCACCCGCATGCCCCTATCAGTTAACGAAATCGCATGAACGGATTAGATATACTCGAACACAACGGGACGGAATTCCGCCGCCTGGTAAGCAACGCGAAGTGGACACTCGCGTCCCTGAACTGGGCCCCGCGGTTTGACGAGGATCATCTCGTCGAACTGGAACGGCATCTTCTCACGGATGAAGTTTTCGTCCTCCTGCAAGGCCGGGCGGTGCTGCTGCTTGGTGAGAATGCCGAACGGGTGGAAATGAAGCCCTTGCAATACTACAACGTCCGCGCCGGCATCTGGCACCACATCCTCGTTTCGAAGGACGCCCGTGTGCTGGTCGCTGAAAACGCAAACACGTCCAAGGACAATACCGAATACCTTTCCCTGTCGACCGGAAAGGTCTACAGGAAACGGCCCGGATTCGAAGAAGTGCTTCCGGACACGTACCTTTTGAAAGTTCCCTTCGGCCCCGTCTGGACAGGGATTATCCTCATCCGGGGTGAAAAGAACATACTGATCGACTCCTCCCATCTCGAACCGGAACCATACCTGATTCCCGCCCTGGAGGACCTCGGAATGAAACCCGGTGACATCGATTGGCTCCTGAACACCCATGTCCACGGCGACCATATCGGCGGGCATTATTCGCTCGTGACGAAATACGGTCTCCGCACGGCAACCCTGAAAAGCGCGGCGGATGCCCTGCGCGAT
>CADBPH010000192.1 GCA_902796455.1 uncultured Bacteroidia bacterium | reverse complement strand
GTCTCGCACTCCAGCGCCGTCACGCCGCTGCAGGGCAAGAACCTGGAGAACCGCTGCCATTACTTCGAGGACCTGCCGGCGGAAGGGACCGAATTCGCCCAGTTCTACCGCACCTATGACGCGCTCCTGAAACCGTACTACACGGCCCGCGACATCGATTCGACCTACGACTTCTCGTCGGCGAACCTGTACCGGAAATACGGCAAGGATTACCTGAACATCTTTGGAGACCTCTGCCACCGCCGTCTGGCGAGCTGGGGCCTCAATACGGTCGCAAACTCTTCTGACAAAGACATTTGCCTGATGGACCGCACCCCGTATATCGACCGGTTCGAGGTGGTTTCCGAGCCGATTGCCGGGACCCGGGGCTGGTGGCCGGTCATGGATCCGTTCGATCCGAGCTTCAATGCCTCCATCGAGAAACAGCTCGTAGACCGCAAACGGGAGTTGGATGATCCCTGGTGCCTGGGCTTCTTCGTGGACAATGAGATTGCGTGGGGGAAGGAGACGCACCTGGCGGAGGTGGTCTTGACGACCCCGGCCACCCAGGCGGCGAAGAAACAATTCGTTTCCGACCTGAAGAAGAAATACGGCAACATTGCCGCGTTGAACAAAGTCTGGAAGAGCAATTTCGCTTCCTGGGATGCGCTCCTTGGCAACAAGTAGGACATCAAGACCAGCAAGGAGAACCACGATGACTTCCTGGCCTTCAACCGCTCCCTCATCCACAAGTATTACAGCAACATCCGGAATGCGTTCAACAAGCTGGCTCCCGGTGTCCTGTATATGGGCTGCCGCTTCTCGGGCTATACGCCGGATCTCGTGACAATCGGTGCCGAGTACTGCGATGTCATCAGCTACAACCGCTATGCTTTCACGACGGATTCGGTCATCCTGCCCGAGGGCGTGGACAAACCGGTCATGATCGGTGAGTTCCATTTCGGTGCGCTGGACCGCGGCATCTTCCACTGCAGCCAGGTTGAGGTCGAGACCCAGGAAAAACGCGGTGAGGCCTATGTCCGCTACGTCGAGTCCGCCTTGCGCCATCCGCAGATCATCGGTGTCCACTGGCACCAGTATTCCGACCAGGCCACGACCGGCCGTTTCGACGGAGAAGACTTCCAGGTGGGCTTCACCGATGTCTGCGACACCCCGTATCCCGAGACGGTCGCGGCGCTCCGCAAGGTCGGCTATGGTATGTATGATTATCGGAAAAATAACTAAATCAGTTTGTTATGAAGGCTCGTTACTTCTTGCTCGCCGCCAGTCTCCTGTGCCTGGCCGCTTGCGGCCCCAAAACATTCAAGCTTTTGTCCGCCGAAGGGATTGAGGTGAAAGACAACAACGGCTCCATCGTGGAGACGACCCCTACATCGGTCAGCCTCAAGAACAAAGGAGGCTCGAACGGTTTTGCGGTCTATCATGCCACCGATGACTGGACGCCCTACAACGCCCTGAAATGGACGGCAGAAAACAAGTCCGACAATCCCATTGCCCTTTATGTCCGCCTCTTTGAGAACGGGAAGGGCAATAAGCACAGTTTCCAGAAAAGATACACGCTGACCCCGCACAGCAGCCGGACGATCACCATGGACCTGCCGGCACCGGCTCCGCACCCCGAGGTGCAGGAGGATTTCCGCCTGATGAAGAGTAATCCGTACGAAAGGCTCCTTCAGGCCCAGATGTCTCCAATCGATTATGCGAACATCGAGCGGGTTACGTTCTTCAATGAGCGGGCATTCGTTGGATCGGAGTGGACGATTTCCGACATCGAACTGATCGAGGGCGAGAAGACGGTTCCGGACGCCATGAAACTGACGGCCGACGAGTTCTTCCCGTTCATCGACAAGTACGGCCAGTTCAAATATGCCGAGTGGCCGGGCAAGGTACATTCCGACGCCGACTTGCAGAAAGCCCGCGAGGCGGAAGAAAAAGACCTGGCTGCGAATCCCGGCCCCACCGACCGCACGAAGTTCGGCGGCTGGGCCAAGGGCCCGAAATTCGAGGCGACCGGCCATTTCCGGGTGCAGAATATCGACGGAAAATGGTGGATGATCGATCCGGAGGGATATCTCTTCTGGTCGAACGGTGTCGTGCGTGTCTCCCATTCCTGCGCCGTCACGCCGCTGCAGGGCAAGAACCTGAAGAACCGCTGCCACTATTTCGAAGAATTGCCCGGACCGGATTCGGAATTCGCGCAGTTCTATCGTACCCATGATGCCCTGCTGAAACCGTATTATACGGCCCGCGGCATCGATTCTACGTATGATTTCTCCTCGGCGAACCTGTACCGCAAGTACGGCAAGGACTACCTGAATATTTTCGGAGACATCTCCCACCGCCGTCTCCGGAGCTGGGGACTCAACACGGTCGCCAACTCCTCCGACAAGGAGATTTGCCTGATGGACCGGACCCCGTATACGGACCGGTTGGAAGTTGTTTCCGAGCCGATCGCCGGGACCTCCGGCTGGTGGCCGGTCATGGACCCGTTCGATCCGAGCTTCACCGCATCGGTTGAGAAACAGCTGATTGACCGCAAACAAGAGGTGGAAGATCCCTGGTGCCTGGGCTTTTTCGTAGACAATGAGATTCAGTGGGGCGGTCCGACCCACCTGGCGGAAGTGGTCCTGAAGACCCCGCCCACGCAGGCTGCGAAGAAGCAGTTCCTTTCCGACCTGAAGAAGAAATACGGGACGATTGCGGCCCTGAACAAGGCCTGGAAGAGCAACTTCGCGTCCTGGGATGCCCTCCTGAACAACAAGGCAGACATCAAGACGACGAAGGAAAACCACGATGATTTCCTGACGTTCAACCGCTCGATCATCCACAAGTATTACAGCAATATCCGCGGGGCGTTCGACCGCCTGGCGCCCGGACTGCTCTACATGGGCTGCCGTTTCGCGGGAGGCTTCAATTCCGACAACGTGGTCATCAGCGCCGGGTATTGCGATGTCATCAGCGTGAACCGGTATGCGTATACGCTTGACAACCTGAAGCTTCCGGAAGGAGTGGATAAGCCCATCATGATTGGGGAGTTCCATTTCGGCGCGCTGGACCGCGGCATGTTCCACGCCAGCCTGATCGATGTGGAGAACCAGGAAAACCGCGGCGAGGCGTATGTCCGCTATGTCGAATCCGCCCTGCGTCATCCGCAGGTCATCGGTGTCCACTGGCACCAGTATTCCGACCAGGCGACGACCGGCCGCTTCGACGGAGAGGACTTCCAGGTCGGTTTCACCACGGTCTGTGACACCCCGTATCCCAAGACGGTCGCCGCCCTCCGCAAGGTCGGCTACGGCATGTATGATTACCGGAATACTCATTGAGTATCATGAAATTGCGATTTATTTTCGTCCTATACTGTACGTTGGCCGTTGCAGCCTGCGGACCCAAGCCTGTCCGGCTGTTGGAGGTAGAGGGAGTCCAGTTCAACACCCAGAAAGCATCCTTGACGACGGCTCCTTCCGCGGTCCGCGTCCATAACGAAAACCGGAATGCCGGATTCGGAATCTATCATTCCGTGGCCGACTGGACGCCGTACAAGGCCCTCCGATGGACGGTGGAAAACCATTCCGAGGAGCCGATGCCCCTGTATGTCCGGGTTTACAATGACGGGAACAGCCAGCCGGGTCTTTACAAACGGTATCTTCTGGAACCCGGCAGCCGCCAGACTCTCACGCTGGAACTGCCGGAGCCGATGCCGCATCCGGAGATTTACGAGGAATTCTCTTTCTTGCGCAATTCTCCGTACGGGCGGATCTCCGGGCTGTATGCCGACAATCTCGATTATGCCCATGTCGAAAAGGTGACCTTTTTCAACGGGCGTGGATATCCGGAAGCGGAATGGACCGTTTCCGATGTCGAGTTGGTTCCCGGGAAAAAGTCCCGGCGGGACAAAATCTTCAACATGACAGCCGACGCGTTCTTCCCGTTCATCGACAAGTACGGCCAGTTCAAACACGCCGAGTGGCCTGGCAAGGTGCACTCCGATGCCGACTTGCAGAAAGCCCGCGCGGCAGAGGAAAAAGACCTGGCTGCGAATCCCGGCCCCACCGACCGTTCCAAGTACGGTGGATGGGCAAAGGGCCCGAAATTCGAGGC
>CADBPH010000191.1 GCA_902796455.1 uncultured Bacteroidia bacterium | reverse complement strand
TACCTGTTCGCGCTGAATTAAAGGAAGGCAAAGTTAACGCCGTGTAATTCTCAGCCGGAGCCATTTTGATTACCCTCGGAGCAAGGTATATCGGCAGGGACCCGTAGATAGCGCGAGAGGCCGCAGGCCAAGTCCCGCGCGAGCGCGAGTTCGAGTTTCGTTTTCCGCTCAAAGTCAAGCAATCAGCCATCAGAAATATTCTGGTGGCTTTCTTGTTTTATAGGACTAAACCGCTCTACATCAGCACCTTAGCAAGTTTGCGCTCTACCAACTGAGCAAACCAAAAAACAAGCCGGAAATTACTGACACAAATGGTGGATACTGATTTGAAACGCAATCAGTTATGAACAAAAAGCCAAGCCTCTCCCACGGGGTTGGCTACGCGAAATGAAAAATCGCAGCAGTTTTTCATTTCATGGCAACGTTTTGGGGGAAATTTTTCCGCTCCCCGGCCACGAAAACCAGGGCTTGACGTGGCCGAACCGTCCCGCCAGTTCAGTATAGCCACAAAATAGCCTCTGATCGTGGCCGTCAAAAGGCACTTTACACGAGTGTCGGGTAGAGACGTGTCAGAGCGAGGGTCATGTCAAATGACCCCCGTGGCAGGCCGGTCATTTGACGCGATCCCCGCCTAGAGGCACCTCCATGGGCATGTCATGTCAAATGCCTTTTCATGTGGCAGCGACGCCCGTCAGCCCCCTTTTCGTATTGCAACGGAGCAGGCAAACGCCATGTGCCACACGACGAAACACGCTGATGGCAGGCTTGTGCTATTCGGTTTTCCGATGATAGGTATAGGTGGCGGTTGCCTTGGTCGTTACGACAGGGCCGAGATCAAGGCCGAAATCGACATACGGCTGCTGGAGCACCAGCTTGTCCTTCGTCAGCTCCACGACATCGAAGGTACCGTACAGGACCATGATCATGCCGTCATCGCTGACTTCGATCATCCGGGCAAACTGGACCTGCTTTTTCTCCGTGTTGTAGGAATACGCAGACTGACTGAATTCCCAGCCCATATGGGCATGGGCAATAAGGTCTTCCCCGAAAGTCAGCGTTGTCTCTTTCAATTTGTACGAGATGACAACCGGAGCCGTACCTCCGGTTCCGTCTACGCTGCCGGAGGCATCGAAACGGTAGGTATCCAGGACCCAAGTCCCATTCAACATGCCGGTTTCGTCGCCGGTGGCGTCATCGATATGACCGGTACAAGAAATGGCAAGAATGGCCATGCAAGCCGCTATCGCAGCATAAAAGAAACGTTTCATAATAGCTGGATTTCTTCTGGACAGGGGCATCAAATTCTGTTCCAAACCGGAATATCGTTTGCTCATTGTCGAATCGATTTGCTATTGTCAATCGATTGAGTATATTTGCCCGGTTGATTCAGAAATAAACGAGCGTGTATAAAAGAGTCCCATATCCGATCAAAATCGCATTCTACTGGCTTGCCGGCATATTTTTCTATATCTTCATTCCAGGCTGCCGGTCCGAATTTGACTTTATCGAAGAGAGTCTTCGGCCCGGGGCGGCCGAAGCCGCCTTTTCAAATAAAGACTTGACGGTTAATTTCTCATCACACGCTGGAAATGCCTCTGTCGACATCAAGGCGCCCGATGACTGGACTGCATTATTTGTCAATAACCGGACGTGGGACTGGTGCTCCCTATCTCAACAAAGCGGGAAGCGCGGGACCGCTACGATCAAAATCTCCGTAACAGAGAATAATAACTACGAAACACGGTCTGCCACCATTGTTTTCACATCCGGGAAATCAAAGCTAACCATCTCCGTGATCCAAAAACAGAAAGATGCCCTGCTGGTCAGCAGCAACAGGCTGAATGTCCCCAAGGAAGGGGGACAATTTGCGGTTGAAGTCTCTGCAAACATACAGTACGATTATCACATCTCCGAACCTGCCCAATCTTGGATCAGCACGCTGAATACAAGGAGCGGTCTGACATCATCAACAGTTTTCTTCGTTTTCGCCGGAAATGACAAATTCAATAAAAGAGAAGGAGAGATCGTCTTTTCCAGCGGACAATTCAGCGAAACGGTGAAGGTCTACCAAGATGGAGACGTGCCGGCCATCATCCTTAGCCCGGATGATATCCATCTCTCCCCTTCTTCAAGTAATTTCTCCGTAGAAGTTCGCAGCAACATCCAAGTGGACTTAAAGATTCCATCCGATGTGGACTGGATACATGAATTCAAAACAAAATCCTTATCTTCAAGTAAATACGAGTTTATTGCTGACATTAATGATGCTTTCAAGGCACGGACATGCCTGTTGAAATTCTCCTCCGGAGAATGGGGGCGTGAAGAAACCCTTGCAGTGACCCAGGACGGAAATCCCATCATAATCTCCTCCAAGACAGTTCAAGTCTCAGGACGCGGATGTACTTTGAGGATAGAGACTTCCACCCCAGATAAATCGGCATTCATAACCAAAACAGAAGACGCCTGGCTTGCGCCCTGTCCCATGCAAGAGGATGGGATAATACCTGTAGTCGTCTACGCGCTGGAAGAAAATGGAAAATCCCGAGAGGGACGCATCCTCGTTTACCACAAAACTTCCGACATCCCGGACACCGTCATGGTGTGCCAGCATGAGCGGTACCCCGCTTTCTCCTACTCTACAACCGCTCTCGAAACACAACTCCCCGTCATTGTCCACACCCCGTCAGGGCCTGGGTTCATCTTGTGGGGGGACGGAACATGCGAGGAATATGACCCCTCATTGAAACACACCTATAGTACGCCCGGTCCCCATATCATCACAGTCGAACTGCCCGGAATCCTCAACTTGACCCTTCCGGCACTTGAGAACGGCATGGCAATCAACTTCAGGGAACTTAGAAAACACGGTCCTCATGGCAAGCAATAGAGTCTTTTTACCCCTGTCCCTCTGTCTGCTGGCATGCCTGCAGGTAACCTCCTTTGCGCGTCCGGTATCACTGGAGAAAGCAAAGGAACAAGCAACAGCCTTTTTCGCATCAACAAGGATCGCCACAAGAGCGTCTTTGGACAACCTGGAATTGACGACCACATTTCCAAAAATTGAAACAAGGAGTAATTACAGGGAGCCTGCGATGTACGTGTTCTCTGTCAAATCCGGTGGCTTTGTCATCATTGCCGGTGATGACGCCGCCAGACCCGTATTGGCATTTTCATTGGAACACCCTTTTGTGGAAGAGGGCATGCCTGATAACCTACGTTACTTGCTCGATTGGTATTCCGACGTCATTGAATACGCCTCCTGCAACAATTTGGAAACACGAAGTGACACATCCTCCCTGCACTTCGACCCGACAAAAAGCGTCCAGTTAAAAACGGCAAAATGGGCGCAGATGTCTCCTTTCAATGATCTTGCCCCCGAGATTGACGGTCAGAAACCTCCGATCGGTTGTGTTGCCACGGCAATCTCCATTATCATGAAGTATCACAGATGGCCCATTAGAGGGACCGGAACCTTGCCCTCCTACAGCACGCAGAAGCTACAAATAAAAGGCTATGACCTTGGACATGAATATAAGTGGGACAAAATGCTGGACGATTTCAAGGAATGTGACGAGGAGGGAAGGGCGAATATCGCACGTCTTCTTTATGACGTCGCAGTTATGCTCCATATGAATTTTAATTTATCCGGTTCTGGTTCAATACTTAATCTAGCACTGCTGCTACCGATCTATTTTGGCTACGACCCTGGCATTAACTACCAATATCGTTGTTTCCCGGACAGGAAGTGGGAGGCGATTATCTCAAAGGAGATCGATGCAGGACGGCCGGTACTCTACGGGGGAGGCGACGGTATGGCCGCACACGCTATGGTCATCGATGGATACAACGGGCGCTATTTCAGCTTTAATTTCGGCACTGGATGGGAATTCGGTTATTATACCCTGTCTCCCATCGACGGAAACCCGGATGGGCTCGTCCAGTACTATTCGGGGCAAAGAATCGTAGTAAACATCAAACCCGATGAAGGGGGAAAAGGGACATTCTTCCCTTTTGCCTCCGGGGAGAATCCCATACCCGATGGCTTCGAAAAAAACAAGAGAATATCTCTGGAACACGATGTCAACAACAATAGTTACTTGGGGGGTGATCTTGAAGTCGGGTATGTCCTGTATGACAGAAACGACCATGTCAAAGAGGAGATTTCGAAAAGTACCAGAGTGGTATTCGCTGACTTGGCAAATGATAAAAATGCCATGGCGGCATCCACTTTCGGCAGATCCGTGCACGTCAATCTTGAATGCCATGTAACCAAATCCATTGAGGAAGGAGACATGATTGCCCTTTCCGCAAAAGATCCAGATACAGGGAAATGGGCTCCTATCTCGCAAGACAGGAGCAGCATGATTGTTTTTACAACGCGGCCTTTAGCTGAACTAGTCCAATTGGGATGTTCTGATTTGGAATACTTGTATGAGGGTACTATCTGGGGAAGAACGACTCTTTCACTTTATGACAGTCTCATATGGAGCATCCGTGAAGAGGGGAACGACAGCCCGATATTCGGTAGTTTCAACCCCGGAACCACATGGCTATCCCCGCTGATGACACAGTCCTTGGTAAAAGAAAACATCATAGACAGAGACCGAATTCTATCGTACATACATCTTCTTAAGACCGGAAATTATGTCTTACAGTGTTGCAATCCAGCCACCGGAGAAAAGATGGTAATCAAATTGGAACTATAACATGATAAAAAAGCTGCTTGTCGCGCTTGTACTGGCGTTTTGCTTCCTGCTGACTGCATGCTCTCCGGCAGGGACCGATGTCTACACGGTGGAAGACGCGCCCGGTTACAATTGCTGGCCCATGATCCAGCCTGTCGGGAACAGGCTCGTGTGTATTTATACTGTCGGCAAAGACCACAACACTGCTGAGAAAGGGCGCGGAGCCTATGCGCGCTACTCCGACGATGGCGCAAAGTCCTGGTCGGAGCGGATTTTGATTGACGCGAACCCCGGATACGGAACGTCCTCGATCGGCAAAGGAACCGATGCCGAAGGAAATGCCCTGTTCTGGATACGGCGGATGCCGGCGGATCCCCGGATGGCATTATACCGGACCGGCGACGGAAAGACCTTCGAGTTGCTCAGTACACCTGCCCTGGATCCGAACCCGATGCAGATAACGGATATCTTCCACACTCCCGAAGGGCTTGAATGCTTATGGTTCTCAGATGATTACAGCGATGATAAAGACAATAAGAGCTGGGGCGTACTCGTAAGCCGGGACAATGGACGTCATTGGGAACAGCGAGTCATTGAAAAGGATCTTCCCAAGAAGGACTGGCCGACGGAACCCTCCGTGGTGGTGCTCGGTGACGGACTCCTGCTGGCCATTGCCCGCAGCGAGATGCCCGGCGGGCACCAGTTCCAACTCATTTCCCATGACTGGGGAAAGACCTGGCAGAAGACCACGACAAACATCTCGGATGTGCTCCAATCCACGCCGTCGCTGATTTACGATAAAGATAAAGGATTGATTTACAACTACTATTATCAGCGGGGCGCCGGATTGCTGAAAGTGCGTACCGCACCCGTGGAAGCAATCCTCGCAGACGGGAACGCCTGGCCGGAGCCGGTGGTTTTGGCCGAGGGCGGACGGGAACGTCCGTACGATTCCGGGAACGCCAATGCGGTTGCCATGAAGTCCCGCCACTATATTACTTATTACTCCGGAGACCCGGTCAATTGCCGTGTTCTGGTCGCCGCAGTAAGATAAGAAAGCATGAATAACCGATTCTCTTTCATCTGGTTCCTGGCGCTGACCCTGTCCCTTGTCCCGGCCCTGGGACAGGGAAGGAAAACCGTCTTGTCCGGGTATGTAAAAGACGCTGCCAGCGGGGAACCCCTGACAGGAGCCGTCGTTTTTACAGAAGACCGAACGGTCGGAGTTGCCGCCGACCGGACCGGCTATTATTCCCTCTCCGTGAAAGAAGGAGACGTGACCGTCTTGTGCTCTTTTACCGGTTATGTAACTGTATCCAAGAAACTTACGCTTTCCGGCCCGGCCCGGCTCGACTTCGCCATGGAAGTGGACCGCCAGACGCTCGAAGCGGCCACCGTCTTCTCGAAAAGCAAACGGGATGAACTGAGGATTCCCCAGATGGGCCTCGAACGGGTCGATGCGGTCCTCGTCAAGAAACTCCCCGCCCTGATGGGTGAAACCGATATCATCCGCGTCATCCAGATGATGCCGGGCGTCCAGACCCCGAGCGAAGGCGCGACCGGTTTCAGCGTCCGGGGCGGCGGCATTGACCAGAACCTGATTCTGATGGACGGGGCGCCGATCTACAACAGCGGCCATTTCCTCGGATTCCTGTCCATGTTCAACAGCGACGCCATCCGCAGCGCAGAGCTCTACAAGGGGGATTTCCCGGCGTCGTACGGCGGCCGGATCGCCTCCGTGCTGGACATCGACTCCAAGGACGGCAACCACCACCAGTTCGGCGGCAGCGCCTCGGTGGGACTGATCACATCCAAGGTCTTCCTGGAAGGGCCCATTGTCCCGGAGAAACTTTCCTTCATGCTGGCGGGCCGCAGGACATACCTCGACCTGTTCTTCCCCCTGCTGAGAGACCGTCTTCCCGACAATACGCAGATGTTCTTCTATGACCTCAACGCCAAGCTCAGCTGGATCGCCGGGGAGAAGGACCGGCTGTACCTGTCGGCTTTCAGCGGGCAGGATATCTTCGGTCTCAGCATGGAAGAATTCGACTTGGGCCGGATGAAGTTCGGGTTCCGGAACAATACCCAGTCCCTGCGGTGGAACCATGTCTGGAAACCCTCCCTGACCTCTGATGTCACAATCTACAACTCGTTGTATAAGAACACCTTGAACGGGGATATCAGCGAGGCGCAATTCGACTACATCCAAGGTATCCGCGAAACCGGCATGAAGGCGGGATGGACCTGGTACCTGGGGGCCAGGAATACCCTCCGGGCAGGTTTCGGCCTCGCGTATTTTTCCCTGGCACCGGGAGAATGCACCCCTGTCGGTGAAACCACCGTGGTCAACAACGTCAAAATGCCCGATGCGTTCGCAGTCCAGCCGTCCGTCTACCTGCAGAATGAGCAGAAAATCGCCCGGCTGACCCTGCGTTACGGCCTGCGCTTTTCCTCCTTCTCCACACTGGGCGGCACGACCCAGAAATTCTTCAATCCCGACACGCACGAACTGGAGAATACCGTCGAATACGAAAAGGGGAAGGTCATCCAGACGTATACCGGCCTGGAGCCGCGCCTTTCCGCTTCCCTCCCGCTGACCGACGACCTTTCCCTCAAGGCCGCCTACTCGCGTTCCCGGCAGTATCTCCAGCAGGCGCGGGTCAGCATCACCGGCAGTCCGGTAGATACCTGGTTCACGGCCTCGCCCAATACCCGCCCGCAGATCTCCGACCAATACTCGTTGGGTATCAACTCGTTACTTGCAGACCAGGCGATTGAGCTCTCGCTGGAGGGCTTCTACAAAAAGAGCCGGGGCGCCATCGACTTCGTGGAAAATGCCGGCATCGTCATCGACAATGAAAACCGGGAAGGGCTGCTGCGGACCGGCAACGGATGGTCGTATGGGGCCGAACTCATGCTCAAGTATGAATTCGCCAAATGGAACGGCTGGCTGTCCTACACCTGGTCCAAGGCCTGGTACCACATCCCGGAGCTGAATGGCGGGAAGAAATACCGCTCGCCGCTCAACCATGAACATGCCGTCAATTTCGTGCTGTCATACGATTTCTCGCGGCAGTGGTCCGCCTCCACGGAATGGGTCTTTTACAGCGGGGCGCCGACGACTTACCCGGTGGGCCGGTACGCCTACAAGGGGACATGGGTCCCGGTCTACTCCGCCCGCAACGAAGATTCGCTGCCGGACTATCACCGGATGGACCTTTCCCTGACCTGGCGCACAAAGGGCAGGGTCCGGGAAAAACGGTTTTCCGGCGAATGGAATCTCTCCCTGTACAACGCCTATTCCCGGCACAATGCCTGGAGCATCGCTTTCAATTATGACCGGGAGGAATCCTCCGCCCAGGCCCTGAAAGTGTATCTTTTCACCATTATTCCCTCCGTTTCCTACAATATCCTGTTCTGACGATGAAAAAATGGCATTTCTTCCTGGCTGGCCTGGCGCTGATGGCTGCATGTACGGAAAAAACCGATCTCCGTTCAGACGGGGAGTACAACGAATACCTGGTCGTGGATGCTACCCTGACAGACCAGGCCGGGGTGCCGCAGCAGGTGATGCTGTCCCGGACGGTCCCTTATTTCAGCGACGGGCAGGAACAGGCGGCAGCCGCCGTCAGGGGTGCGTCCGTTACTGTTGCGGATGAAGAGGAAACGGTCCGTTTCAGCGAGCAGCAGCCGGGCGTCTATGTGGCCCCGGAAGGTTATCATGCCGAATACGGCAGGAACTACCGGCTCTGGATCGAGGAGGGCGGAAATATTTATGAGGCAGAGGCGACGATGCCGGAAAGCGGTTTCCGGCTGGACGAAATCGACTATGCCTGGGCCGGCAACAAGTCCATGGGTGTAGACAGTCTGTGGACGGTGGCCATCTGGGGCAAAGACCAGCCGCAGACCAGTTTCTATTATGTGACCATCGGGGTCAATGACCGGTTCTATCCGTTCGAATTGTCGGAAGTACTTGACGACAAGTATTTTAACGGGAACATCGTAACCGGTTTCCCGATTACGACCCTCATGCAGGTGAGTTTTTTGCAGAAACGCTACGGGGACTGCTGCAAATACCTGGAGAAAGGGGATGTCATCACCCTGCAGGCCCATACCCTCGCGAAAGATTACTTTGATTACCTGCTCTCCGTCACCCTGAACAGTTCCCTCTCTTCGATTCCTTTGTTTTCACCGCAGCCGGCCAATTGCCCGACGAACATCCGGGGAGAAAATGTCGTCGGCTATTTCGCCGTCACCCCCGTTGTCAGCGCCAGTGTGACCGTCGACGATCCCCAGCGCCCCTACTACAAGAAACTCCTTCCGAAACCGTAGCTCCGGAGGGGGGCTTTTGGGGCAGAGGCGGTTTCGGGCAGCTGCTCTCCTGAAAGGGGCCATTCGCCCCGGCGGCGGAGCAGTTACAGCCCAGAAGGCGGGGCGGTTTCAGCCCAGGCGGCGGGGCAGTTACTCGGCGTTGGCAACCTTGATTACCAGCTTCTTAAGCGGTTTTTCATATACGGCCCCTTCTGCGGCGAAGGAAGGGTTGTGGAGGTCTTTGGGGAAGAAAACGAAAACATAAGGCGTGTCAGCCTCCTGGGTGTAGTACTCCGTGTCATCGGAAAGATAAAATCCCGCCTCCTTGGCTGGGTCATATTCCTGAACCACTTGAAGATGCCCATTGTCCGAGGGACAGATTCCCCACCGGACAGGCCCTTCGGTAAGCTGGATGTCGATATAGTCGTGATGGCCCTCGAGGGTGGTTTCAGCAAGAGGCATGGGCATCAATTCCGAAAGGATGGCGAAACAGCGCGTGCCGACCAGTTCCGTTTCCCCGAATTCGGTGATTTCCGACAGCCTGGGGGCAATTTCTGCCAAATAATCCAGCGCCGCCTTCCAAAGGTCCGGATTGGCTTTGTACTGCCGGAGCAGCTCGACAAAATCGACAGAGGGATGGAAAGGAATGGTGATTCCTCTTTCGGTCAACAGTCCGGTTGCGATTTTCCGTGCATCCTCCATGCTCCCGCCTTGTGACAATGCGGCTTTAATCGTTGCTATATCCATGATTATCTGCGTATTGAAATGAAAAATGTAACACAACGATTGCCGACGCTAGTGGGTGCGGAGGAAGGTGTCGACCCGGTCGTAGAGTTCCGGTGTCCAGAAACCGGCGGTGCCATGGCCTTCGCCGGGAAGAACCAGGTAATCGCAGGACGCGCCGCATTCCCGGTACCGGGCAGCCAGATCCTCACTTTGATCCAGCGGGACAACCTTGTCCCCGTCTCCATGTACGATAAACGCCGGAACAGCAAACGGATTGACATAATACAGCGGACTCGCCCGCAACGCGACATCCCGCTTTTCCCATACCGGGTCCCCGAGCAGGAGGCCTCCGTTGGCATCCGGATCCCGCTGATACCCGTTCTCGATCCGGAATTCCCGGACAAGTTCACTCGGCCCATAATAGTCCACGACCGCACGGACTTTACACGACCATTCACCGAGCCGGCCGCTATCCAGCAGAGAACCATCCTGGGTCAGCGCGTGAAGCAGAACCGTATGCCCGCCCGAAGAAGAACCCCAGGCATAGATCCGGTCCGGATCCACGGCATATTCGGCAGCATGGGCGCGCATATACCGGGCCGCCGTCTTGGAGTCCTCGACCTGTGCGGGAAACAGCGCCTCGGAACAAGGACGGTATTCGACACAGGCGACCACATACCCCTTTTCCGCCATCGGGATCATCCGGCGCACCGCCGCGGCCATGCTCTGTTTCTTCCAGGCGGAACCCTTCACGTACAAGATGCAGGGGCAGGGCGCCGACACATCTGCCGGGCTGATTATCAGAAGCTTATTCGGATATGACGTTGCCGGGTCATACAAGACCGTATCCACTTTCACCGCGGGTTGCCCGTCCGCGGCATGGCCCGGGCATTCCGCCACGAAAAGCCATACGGAGCAAATCAGTAACAGGTAGTTTTTCATATTCAGGACATGATCGGGATAAGATTTCCTAAGTTACGCCTTTTTTGACAAAACTCCAATAGTCCGCATTTTTGAATCGATGGCGTCTTGTTCCGGAGACCAAGGGGAAAACCCTTGAGCAAATGACGGCCCTGTGGCGCAATACAAGGAAATGACCAAATTGTTTTTTATCTTTGCTTGTACCAACTATCCACATATGAAAAAAAATCTATTGGCCATTCTGGTCCTGTTTTGCGCCCTGCTCCCGATACGCGCCGAAAGGGAATCGTCCTTCATCAATACCATTGAAGGTGTCGGTGACAACCTGCCGCCCCGGTACGTGATGCCGCTGCTGAGCAATGGAGATCTCAACATCCATTTCGACGTACAGGGAACGATGAATCAGATCAAAGGTCAGCCCGTGGATGTCGTCCAGTGGGCGGGGCGCCGCAACGGACCGCCTTATGACAAGTTGTATCCGTTCGGCAAATATTGCCAGGTC
>CADBPH010000190.1 GCA_902796455.1 uncultured Bacteroidia bacterium | reverse complement strand
CTTCTTCCGGGGACGCATGCGCTCCGCAAAAGACAAGGAAAAGACCCGCCGGAACCTCATGGAAACCTACCACATCCCTGAAAGCTGGCTCGCCGGCTGGGATGACCCGGCCGTTTCGGCCCGCGACTCCGTCCGCGCCGCCGCCGTGGACATCGTCCTGGAAGATCTGGACGGATACCAAAGCGGCGTGAAAGTCCTGATCCTGGATGCCTGCTTCAACGGGGCTTTCCTGCACGACGATTACATCGCCGCACGCTATGCCTTTGCCCCGGGAAGCCAGACCCTGGCTGTGTTCGGCAATTCGGTCAACATCATCCAGGACCACTGGAAAAACGAGTTGGCCGGTGTGCTGGCCGAAGGTGTCTGCGTAGGAAACTGGGCCCGGCAGAACATGACCCTGGAATCTCATTTGTTCGGCGATCCGACCTTCTCCTTTTCCCTGCCGGAGAGCAAGCGTCCCGTTCTTTCAGACCTGGACAACATGATGACCGTACGAAACGACGCGAAGATTCAGAAGAAACTCTGGAGCACCGGCATCCCGGACCTGCAAGGCTGGGCGCTGAAAGACGGATATCTTCCGGAAGCAACTGTCCTGCAAGTGCTTGATGGCGCCGCGTCCATGAATTTGCGGATGGAAGCCTTCCTGTATCTGATCCGCCATGCCACTGCGATGGGGACGCTCGTTCAGGCCATTTCCGCCGGACTGGATGATTCCTACGAACTGATCCGGCGCATGGCTGCCCGTTACGCTGAGACCTGCGGAGATGCCGCTTTGCTGAAGGACATTGCCCGCCACTATCTCGACCCGAAGGAATCCGCACGCATCCGGTACCATTTGATGAATGCGCTGGGGCTGTACCCCTTCGCGGATGTCAAGGAGGCCCTGGAAGAACAATACAGCGGGATCTGGCCGGAAAAAGCGGATTTCAAAGGGCTCCTTCAGCGCCTAGAGACCTCCTATAACAATGATTGCGAAGAATTTGCATCCGTCATCGACCCGAACACCCCGGAAAAGGACAGGGCCTTCGTCATCAGCGCCCAGCGGAACCGGTGCCATCCCGACGCCGTGAATCCGATGCTGCGGGTCGTCGCGGCTGAAGACGCCCCCCAGGACTTGCGCATCAAAGCGGCAGAAGCCCTGGGCTGGTATGTCCAGTCGTTCCGCCGGGAGGAGATTTACAGGGCCCTGCTGGACATGACTCCACACAACGAAGCGGTCCGGGACGAAGTCCGGCGCACACTCAGAAGATTGGAAGACAATGCATTTACGAAGTAAAATCCTGGTAATCTGCCTCCTGGCGGTCCTGCAAGGCCTTTCCGCCCCCGGACAGGGACGGAAAGCGGAATTGCACGGGATCGTCTCGACGGTGGAAAACGGCAAGAAAGTGCCGCTGGGATATGCCGTCGTCCTGCTCAAGCCGGCGGGCTCCTATGCCACGACGGACGAGGCGGGTTCCTATGCGCTGCGGGGGCTGGATCCCGGGACCTACAACCTGACCATCCAGTTGATCGGGTATGAAACCGTGGACACCACCCTGGTCCTGTCCGGGGGCTCCGTGCGGAAGGATTTCCTGATGAAAGAGAGTTCCTTCCGCCTCGAGGAAGTCCATGTCGTCGCCCAGGCGTCCAAAGCGGGCGAATCCACGGCTTCGATGATTTCCCGGCAGGCCATCGACCACAGCCAGACCAGTTCCCTCCGCGACATCATGCAGTTGCTCCCGGGAGTCGGCTTCTCCAATCCCGACCTCAGCCAGGCACAGACCCTGTCGCTGCGTACGGCCAGTGAAACGGCGATGAACAGCCTCGGAACGGCGGTCATCGTGGATGGGGCACCGATGTCCAACAATGCCAACATGGAAGGGATTTCCTCTGCCATCAACGGCATCGCTTCCACCATCGCCGGTGCTGCCGGGTCCTCCGCCAGCGCCATCCCGAATTCCGGCATCGACGTCCGCCAGTTATCGACGGACAATATCGAATCCGTCGAGGTCATCCGCGGCATCCCTTCCGTCCAGTATGGAGACCTGACTTCCGGCGCCGTGATTATCAATTCGAAAGCGGGCGCAGAACCCCTGACCATCCGGCTGAAGACAGACCCGAAAATTTTCCAGACTGCCGTTTCGAAAGGATTCCACCTTCCGGGAAGCACCTGGGGCGACCTGCACCTGAGCGGCGATTATGCCCACAGCAACGCACGGACAACCGAGGCCTATGCCTACTATCAGCGGCTCAATCTCAAGTCGATGTGGACCCGGCGTTTCGGCGCGCTGAATTCTTCCGTTTCCCTGGACCTGCGCTTTGGCAAGGACACGCGGAACCGG
>CADBPH010000189.1 GCA_902796455.1 uncultured Bacteroidia bacterium | reverse complement strand
TCGATCGCCAGTTTGTACATGTCGAAAATCACGTCATCCACCTGCGCGCGCACCGCATCCAATTCGTCCTGCGAAGCGACGCCGGCCTCCACGAGTTTTGCGGCAAACCCGAGGATGCAGTCCTGGGCCTGCCAGGCCTCCATCTCTTCCTTGGTCCGGTATGAGGACTGGTCCGAAGGGGAATGTCCGCTGTAGCGATACGTCACGACATCCAGCAGGCAAGGGCCCTCCTTCTTTTCCAGCAAGGCCTTTTTGCGGCGGAACGCATCGATGACAGCGAGCGGATTGTACCCGTCCACCCGCTCAGCGTGCCAGGCCTCGGGATTGAATCCGGCGCCCAGACGGGCCGGGTAGGTATATCCCATGGTTTCGCCGCAGGTCTGTCCGCCCATGGCGTACTGGTTGTCCATCACATTGATCAGGATCGGAAGACCGCCCTTCATGTCCCCCTCCCAGAGGGTGTGGAACTGGTCCATGGAAGCGAAGGTCATGCCTTCGAGAACCGGACCGCGGGCCATGGCACCGTCTCCGAGGTTGGCGACGACAATCCCCCGCTTGCGGTTGACTTTCTTGTAGAGCGCCGCACCCACGGCGATGGAACCGGAGCCGCCCACGATGGCATTGTTCGGATAGATGCCGAACGGCGTGAAGAACGTATGCATGGAGCCGCCCAGGCCCTTGTTGAATCCCGTCGTACGGGCGAAAATCTCCGCCATGGCACCGTACAGGAGGAAACGGATGCCGGCCTGACGTGTCGTTCCGGTAAAGCCCTTGGTGGCTACGGCCAGCGTAGAACCGCCCCAGAACTCTTCCATGACCTTCTTCAATTCTTCTTCCGGCAGAATCTCGATGGAGCGGAGTCCCTTGGCAAGGATCTCCCCATGAGAACGGTGGCTTCCGAAGATGAAGTCATCCGTATCCAGGTTGTATGCCATTCCGACCGCGGCAGCCTCCTGTCCGGCAGACAGATGGGCGGGACCCGGGTTATTGTAGGCAACCCCTTTGTACCCGCCGGTCGTCTTGACCAGGTTCAGCATGGTTTCAAACTCACGGATGACACACATGTCCCGATAGATACGGATCAGGTCTTCCTTGGTAAAATTCCCTTCCGCCAACTCTTCCCGGACCGTTTTCCGGTATTGCATGACGGGAATCCGGGGGAAAGTAATTTCTTGTTCTGCAGGGCGGAGTACCGCCTGCGGGTCGATGTATAGGGATTTCGGCATGGCTTATTTCAGTGTAAACAGGGTTTCTTTCAAAATTTCGGAGACAGTAGGATGCGGGAAGACAACTTCTTTCAGCTGAGAGACAGTCATCTCCTGCTCGATGGCCATGCAGGCGGCATGGATCATCTCAGAACAGGGATTGCCCATCATGTGGACGCCCAGGACTTCCTGGTATTTCTTCCCGACCACGACTTTGCAAAGGCCTTCGCCCCGCTCATTTTCCGCGACGAAACGGCCGGCATAAGCCATCGGGAGTTCCAGGACCGTGCAGTCAATCCCTTTCCGGGAAGCTTCTTCCGGAGTCAGCCCGACACCGGCGACTTCCGGATTGGTATATACGACACCGGGGATGGCATTGTAACGCATCCGGTCTTCCCGGCCGAGTATCGTGTTCACGGCCACCTCTCCCTCGCGGGAAGCGGTATGGGCCAGCATCGAGAAGCCCGTCACGTCACCGGCCGCAAATACGCCCGGGATGTTCGTACGCATCTTTTCGTCAACCTTGATGCCGACCGGCCGGCCGGCGGGATTGCAGACACACTCCACACCGAGATTTTCCAGCCCGTATCCCTGCAAGTTGGCCCGTCGCCCGACAGAAACAAGGATCTTGTCGCCGCGGACCCGGCAGGTCTTTCCTTCGGGATCTTCATAAACCACGGTATCTCCCTCGATGGCCGTGACCTTGCACCGCAGGCAGAAATCCACCCCGCGCTTGGCATAGACCGCCTGGAGTTTCTCGCTGATTTGCCCATCCATCGGCCCGAGGATCTTCGGAAGCATCTCTACGACAGTCACATGCGTACCGATCGAATTGAAGAAACTGGCGAACTCCATGCCGATGACACCGCCTCCGATAATGACCAATTCCGCCGGCTGCGTCTCCAAGGCCAGGATTTCCCGGTTGGTCACGATCACATCCGCCGCTTCTTTCAGGCCCGGGAAAGGAGGGACTACCGCTTCGGAACCCGTACAAATCAACAGGTTCCGTGCCTTGAATGTCGCATCCTCGCAGGCAATGGAAATTCCTTCTGCATCCCGGCCGAGAATCAGGGCGGCCCCATGGACGACCTCGACGCCCGCCGCTTTCATCTGGGCTTTCACGCCGCCGACCAACTTCTTGACTACCTTTTCTTTCCGCTTGAATATCTTGGCGAAATCGACGGCCGCCCCCTCCACTTGGATGCCATACTGGTCCGCATGGTTGGCATAGTCGAAGACTTTGGCACTGTACAACAACGTCTTGGTGGGAATGCATCCCTCATTCAGGCAGACACCGCCCAGATCTTTCTTTTCGAACAGGACGACAGAGAGGCCGGCCGCACCGGCCCTTCCGGCCGCAACGTACCCGCCGGGGCCTCCCCCGATGATAGCGAGATCAAACATAGTGAGCTAGATTAAAATTCAAGTTCCAGATTTTCAATTTCACGGGC
>CADBPH010000188.1 GCA_902796455.1 uncultured Bacteroidia bacterium | reverse complement strand
CGGTATGCCTGTATCCGCTTTTCCCAGTCGGTTCCGCGGAACAGTTCCGGAGACCACATCAGCACCCATCCGCGGACGGGAATCAGTTCCCCGTTGTCTTCTTTCCCGCCGATCTGGCCGGGGGCGATGGCCAGGATGGATCCGTCGGAGGCATCGAACATCTTCATCCCGTAGGTGAGTTGCTTGGGGAATTCCGGCTGCATGAACAGGGCATACACGCCGTAATTGTTCAAGCTGGTGTGGACGGGGGAGACTTCGTCGTAATGGATGATGCTCACCAGCGGATGCAGGACCCGGGCATGGACAAAGGAGGCGTATACATTCGGGTTGGATATATGCAGGATTTGTTTCATGAGGAAAATATTGGCAAAGAAACGGTCAAATATAGTAAAAATCTGCGATATTGGTTATTATCTGGCCAATATCTGTTAAGGAAATTGCCGGAAACCCCATACTTTTGCAAAAACCTTGCGTATGAAACCATTCATCCCTGCAGCCCTTGCCGCCCTGATGCTACTTAGCTGCAATACAAAACCGAAAGATATGAGCACACTGAACCTTACCCAGGAGTGGGACAAGACGTTCCCGAAGTCCGAACGCGTCAATCATTGCAAAGTTACCTTCCACAACCGCTATGGCATTGAACTGGCGGCGGACATGTATGTCCCGAAGGATGCAGAAGGGAAACTTCCCGCCATCGCGGTGAGCGGTCCTTTCGGTGCGGTTAAGGAGCAGAGCAGCGGCCTGTATGCCCAGCATATGGCCGAGCGCGGCTTCCTGACGGTCGCTTTCGACCCTTCCTTTACCGGTGAGTCCGGCGGCGAACCCCGCAGGATGGCATCCCCGGATATCAACACGGAGGATTTCCTTGCGGCGGTGGATTTCCTTTCCACTTGCGACCGGGTGGATCCCTCGCGTATCGGCATCATCGGCATCTGCGGTTTCGGCGGCATGGCCGTGAATGCAGCGGCACTCGATCCGCGCATCAAGGCGACAGTCGCTTCCACGATGTACGATATGAGCAAGGTCAATGTGGAAGGGTATTTCGCCAGCGAGGATACGCCTGCCCAGCGGATGGAAAAACGCAAGGCGCTCGCGGCCCAGCGCACGGAGGATTACCGCAACGGCACCTATCAGCGTGCCGGCGGAGTGGTGGACCCGCTTCCGGAGGATGCTCCCTGGTTCGTCAAGGACTATTATGCATATTACAAGACGCCCCGCGGTTACCACGCGCGCAGCGGCAATTCCAATGACGGGTGGAATGTCATCGGCTGCCAGAGTTTCCTGAACCAGCCGCTCCTTTGCTGGGCGCAGGAGATTGAGAATCCGGTGCTGCTGATCCATGGCGAGAAGGCGCATAGCCGTTATTTCAGCGAGTATGCTTTCGAGCGGATGACCGGCATTCCGGCGGAAGGAGTAAACGCCCGGGCGGGGAACAAGGAACTCCTGATCATCCCCGGTGCGTCCCATGTGGACTTGTATGACGACGTGGCCGGTGTCATTCCTTACGACAAGATGGAGTCTTTCTTCAAAGAGAATCTGAAATAAGATGAGAACGATCCTCAATCTGTTTGCCGGGCTGGGAGCGGGACTGCTGCTCCTGGTCTTGCTTTCGTGTTCGAAAACGCCGGAATCGACCGAATTGCCCGCGCAGGGCGGCGATCCGCGGCAGGAACAGACAAAGGAGGAAGGAAATACAGGGGAGCCGGAGAACGGTGAATCCCAGAAAGCAGAAGAGACGATGCCGGATCAGATCATTTTGACGGTTTCCGGGAAAACGATGCCCGTAACCCTTGCAGGCAATGCTGCGACAAAGGCGCTGGTTGCAGCCCTCCGGGAGGCGCCCATTACCTATACGGCCAGCGATTATGGCGGATTCGAGAAGGTGGGCGCGCTGGGGCGGACGCTGCCGGCAAGTGATTCACAGATGACGACGGAGCCGGGGGATGTGATCCTGTACAGCGGGAATCAGGTCGTGCTCTTCTACGGGAGCAATTCCTGGCGTTATACCCGGCTGGGGAAGATGCAGTACACGTCGCTGGATGCGCTGAAATCTTTCCTGAATGCCGGGGGCGGCGATATCCAAGTGACCCTTTCCCTTCCCGGCGGGACAGCGTCCCAGCAAGGGACCTCCGAATCGCAGGACCCGTCGACGAAATTAGCACCGACAGTTGTCATGAACAATGGGATCCTTCTTCCCGGCGCCGGGATCGGCACGTATTCGCTGCATGGCGCAACTTGCGTCAACTCAGTTTATTCTGCGCTGAAAAGCGGGGTCCGGCTCATCGATACCGCCTACATGTATGGCAATGAGGAGGAGGTCGGGCAGGCGGTCCGCCAGGCTGTCGCCGAGGGGATTTGCAAGCGGGAAGACATTACGGTCATCACGAAGATTTATCCCGGGTCTCAGTACCGGAATCCCGAAGCGGCCATCGAGCAGGCGCTCGCCAAACTGGATATCGGTTACATTGACATCATGCTGCTGCACCATCCCGGCGAGAATGATGTGAAGGCGTACAAGGCCATGGAGAAATACCAGGCGGCAGGAAAGATCAAGTCGCTGGGTATCTCTTGTTTCTATGTCAAGGAATTGTCGGAGTTCCTGCCGCAGGTCCGTGTGAAGCCTGTGCTGGTGCAGAATGAAATCCATCCGTATTACCAGGATACGGCGGTGGTGGACTTTATCCACAAGCAGGGGATTGTGGTGCAGGCCTGGTATCCGCTCGGAGGACGTGGACATCAGGGCGAGTTGCTGAAGGATCCGGTTCTCGCGGATATTGCGAAGGCGCATGGCAAATCCATTGTGCAGGTGATCCTGCGCTGGCATTGGCAGCGAAATGTCGTGGCGATTCCCGGATCGTCAAATCCTGCCCACATCGCTGAGAATCACGATATTTTCGATTTCAAACTCTCTGACGGGGAGATGGCGCGGATTGCTGCGCTGGACCGGCACGAAAAACACGATTGGTATTGATCCTGTTCTTCTTGGTTGTTTGAGAAGCGGCAGGTGCGGGGGGAGCCAGCCCTCTTTCCGTATGGTCAGCGTTCTGGAACGCCGGAGATTATCTTTCGTTGTATTGCCGGTCGGAGACGGGTTCCAGCCATTCATTGGAAGCGCCATCCTGGACGTCTTTGTGGAACGTCAGGTGCTGCATCCAGCTGTCGGCGGCGGCTCCATGCCAGTGCTTGACCCCTTCGGGAATCTCGATGATCGTCCCCGGGAGCAGCTGTACCGCGGGTTTTCCCCATTCCTGGTACCAGCCGCGGCCGGCCACGCAGATGAGCACCTGCACCTGCTTGTGGTGGATATGCCAGTTGTTGCGGCAGCCGGGCTCAAAGGTGACATTGGCCACGCCTCCCTCCATCGGCGCCAGGTAGCTGTTGCCCGTAAAGTATTGTGCATAAGCCGTATTCGGCTGTCCTTTGGGCCAGACGGAGAAATCTACGGTCTGCACCGGCGTATGCGCATCTCCCAGGACAGTCTTCAGTGCCCCGCGCAGCCGCTCCGCTTCAGCCAGTCCGACCTTTCCTTCCAGCAATGCCGGGAGGGCGCGCAGCTCGGCATCCGTCACACCCATGTTCCGTGCGCCGGACACGTGGGCCGTAAGTTGCGGCTCGCAGCCCGGGAGCGCCGCGATGGCACTGACCGTAACAATCTCACGGTCAGCATGGCTGAGGTTATTGCGGGCGAAGATGTCGCCGAAAAGATGGGCCTTGAGGTAATAGTCCGTGGCCGGGGCGAACGTGTAGTTGAACGGTTTGCCGGTCAGTTGCGTCTGGATGGCCGTGCCCTGTTTCCGGGCATCGTAATCCGCTGGAAGCGGATCGGCCTCTTTGCCGGGATTGTCCTGGATGCCTGCCTTTTTCCGCTGGTCCAGGACCTTTTGAAGCGTTCCCAGTGCATTCAGCGAGCGGGGGAAACCGGTATAGGCATACAGTTGCGAAAGGGCTTCCTTCGCTTCACTGACAGTCAGTCCATTGTCAAGCGCTCCGGCCAGCGCCGTTTGCAGTCCGTCCTGGTCGCCTTTGGCCTCCAGCGCGGCGATGACGGCAAGACCCTGCCGACGGGGGGTAAGTACATTTTCCATATTCTGGGCGTTCATGATGATACAGGAGAAAAGTGGTGCAAGGAGAAACAATCTTTTCATCGTATGGCGGATTTGTTCAGGGTTGCAGTAACTAACGGATGGGTATCGATAAGTTTGAGAGACTTGACCATGTGGGCCGTCCCTTCCTTGTATTTCTTGAAATGGGCTGTCTGCAGGTGGGCCTGGTAGGCCGCCTGGTCGGCATAGACTTCCAGGATGTAGACCTTGCAGGGATCGGACTTGTCCTGCATGGAGAAAAGACCGATGACGCCGGGCTCGACGGTCATGGATACCGTCCCGACTTCTTGGGCGCGGGACAGGTAGTCATCCAGCATTCCGGCATGCACTTCGATCTCGGCGAGGCGGACGATCCGTTTGCCGTATTCCCGCACCGGGATGTCGGCCCCGAACAGGCGGGCGGCATTGCGGGATAGAACGTCCTGCGGGTCCAGGCCGTGACCGGCCAGCCGCGCTTCCAATGACTTCTTCGCGACGATCAGCGCCGCGGGCGCTACGTACGGATAGTCCGAGCCATAGAGCATGTGCGACGGCTCGGTAATGCCGAGAAGCGACTCGATGGCTTCCTCTGTCGCCGCGCCGGCCAGGTCGAAGTACAGGCGGGAGAGATTGGCGTCCACATCGACCGGCTTCATGTAGCCTTTGGCGACCATGACCGGCAGCAAGCCTTTGAAGCGGGGCAGGGCCCCGGGCAGGAACGACCCGCAGTGGGGGACGACCACTTTCAGGTCCGGGTAGCGGACGAGGACGTCATGCGCAACCATGTTGAGGATCGCCCGGGTTGTCTCCGCCAAATACTCATAAGAGGCCAGCGGCACGGCTGCAATCAGCGTGTCGTTGACGGCGGAAGGCTTGTGCGGATGGGTGATGACGACGGTTTTCTTCTCGTTGAGATAGGCCATCAGCGGCTCCAGCTCCGGGTCTCCCAGATACTGTCCATAGCTGTTGGTCGCCAACTTGACGCCATCGGCCCCCAGCACATCGAGGGCATATTTTGCTTCCTCCAGGGCGCGGTCCACATCCGGCAGCGGAAGGGTGGCACAGAACCGGAACCGGCCCGGATGGAGTGCTTTCAGTGCGGCGGCTTCTTCATTGAACTTCCGGCAGATGCGGGCGGATTCGGCCCCGTCGCCGAAGTAGGGCTGGGGAGCCGGCATCGTCAGCACGGAGGTCCGGATGCCGGCTGCATCCATGAATTCCAGATGCATGCCGGCATTCCAGGAGGGGATCGGGAAACCCTCATCCATCTCCATCCCGTGGGCTTTGACGGCCTCCAGGTAGGAATCCGGAATCATGTGGCAATGCACGTCAATCTGTGCACTGCCGATCATACAGATACTCATCAGGGTCAAGATACTGAAGAATCGTTTCATCCTATTCCATTGTATGTTCCCAGTCACCGCGGGTGTCGATGCCGGCTGCATCGGCAAGGGCTTCCAGGCGGGTGATTTCTTCCGGGGTGAGAACGGTGTCCATGACCTGTGCGGCTTCCAGCACGTGGCGCTCTTTGGTGGCGCCGATGATGGGCATGGTGCCCTTGGAAAGCGCCCAGGCGATCCCTACCTGCGAGCAGGAGATGCCATATTTGACGCCGATTTCCTTCATCGCGTCCGTCAGGGCCGTCAGCTGGCCGAGGACCGGATTGTATTTGCGGCCGCGGTCACTGTCCTCCGGGAGCGGATTCTCCAGGTTGTATTTTCCGGACAGGGCGCCCTGTTCGAGCACCATGTAGGCCCAGAACTGGATACCGTTCTCTTTGCAGTAATCCAGCACGCCGCCCTTTTCGGAGGAGCGGTAGAGCAGGCTGAAATGATTCTGTACGGCGGACACCTTGAATCCGGCCTTGCCGAGAATCTCATTGGCCCGGTGGATTTCCTTGATGTTGTGGTTCGAAACGCCGACCTGGCGGACCTTCCCCGACTGCAGGAGCGGAATGAGCCCCGGGGTCCAGCGCTCCACGTCCATCGGGTTGTGGATCCAGTACATGTCAATGTATTCCAGTTCCATGCGTTCGAGGGAGGCCTCTGCCATCCGGGTTACACTGTTGTCGTACACTTCGGCCAGTTGCGGGGTGAACTTGGTGGAAATCAGGACATTCTCACGCGGGTAGGCGGAGGCCAGGTGCCCCAGGATGCGTTCTGATTCGCCCATTCCGTAGGCCGTTGCCGTGTCCCAGAGGTTCAGGCCGGCGCCCATGGCTGCATCGAATACCGGTTTCAGATTGCCCTCGTCGGTGTTGCTCCCGAAAACGGTGTCACCGCCGAACATTCCTGCGCCCCAGGCCCAGGTTCCCAGTGCTATTTTCGTCTCTTTCATATAAGAAGCTGTTTTCTTTTGACAAAGATCGGTGTTTTCTCCCGGACGGGTCTTAACTGTTGCCCGCCATGTGGGGGCCGCGACCCAGTATATCCGCCGTTTCCTGATGGAAAAGGCCAAGGCGGGGCTGCTAGCCGGTCAGACGGTTTCGGAAGTGTCCCAGGCGCTGGGATTCGATTACCCGCAGCATTTTACCCGGATGTTCAAACGGGAATTCGGGATTGCGCCGAGCGCATTGCGCAATTCGGCCGGAGCGCAGTAAGGAGGTTACCGGTTGCGCTCGAAAATCAGCATCCGGATGCACTGGGAGCCCAATGGCCCGTCAGCAGCCTCTCCCTGCGGAGCAACTGTTTCCGTCAGTTTCCATCCCGCATCGGGTGTCACCGTGAAGTCCGAAGCGCCCTCCTGGGAAAGGTTCCATACGACAACGCCCATCTTGTCCCCGTTGATAAAGGAACGGGCAATGACTTCCGGCGATGCCGCCGCGAGGGAGAACCCGTCATCCGAAGAGAAATCTCCGTCGTAGAGGATCCCGGCATATTTTCTCCGGAAATCCAGGACAGCGCGGCTGTAGGCTATGACTTCGTCCGGATCCTGGTTCGCGAGGGTCGAATAGTTGGGATGGCTGCCCCGGATAATGTCATATTCTGACTTCGGCGGAATCCGCTTTTCGAGCAGGTAGCGCTTGTCCGGTTCATACCGGGTCTCGATCTCATGCTTGTATCCGAAAACGGTGCTGAAGTTCAGGCTGTGGCGCGTCGAGGCCGGGGTCGGGCAGCGCATCGTGAAATCCGCCTCCGGGAAGGTATAGTGGAAAAGATCCGGAAAGACGGTAAAGAAAGGCCTTTTCTCCGCCGCGTATGCCTCGCGGATCATATCCGGCTTGTCCCCGCAGTTGCGGATGACGCTGGAGTTGCCATGGAACATATCGGCTCCCGTATTCATGTGGCAGTCGACGATGCCTTCCGTCATGATCAGGAAGTCGGGGTCGATTTTCCGCATTTCCTCATGCAGATAGTCCAGCAGTTCCACGGCACTTTTCTCGCGGCCAATTGCCGGGACCGCATGGCCATGGTCCGGGCTGTAGCAAAGGTGGGGGCTCTTGCCGTTCGAAAGCTGGTCATACAGGAGCCCGTCCGCCCCGAGTTCATGGGTCATCTTCGCGAGATTCAGCAACTTGTCCCGCCAGACCGTGCTGTGCAGGCACGCGACGCCGTGGATTCTCGGCGGGATATTGTCGTACTTGAGCCACTTCTCGAAATAATAAGTTCCGTCGGGCTTGACGGCTGTGATGAACCGGCCCGTATCCGGCCAGAACTGTGTCCCGTTCTGGTCGATCAGCTGGCCGTTGAAGTACATGACCGCCTTTTTGCCCCGCTGGTGGATCCGCGAAATCGCCTCCCGCAGTCCCTCCGTCCCGCCCATGAGGGGATCGGCGACATATTCGGGATAGAACCGGTCATGGCCGCCCACGGTCCACCCGAAGAAGGCGACGATGTCGATTCCGCGCTCCTCGGCCAGGTCCAGGAGGCTCGTCCCCATTTCGGGATAGGTCCAGAAAATCTGGTCATTCTGCTGCTTGAGAATCGTCAGCAGCCACCCGGAAGTACGGGAGATCCATTCCGGTTTGGCCGGCAGTTTCCGGACACTGCGGAACCAGTCCCGGTAGGTTTTCGCCCCTTCTTTCCAGGACCCTTCTTTCCGTGCCATCAGCGTCGTCGGGCAGACGTACGATTCGCCCGGGAAGCAGGTGAAATGGTTCCTGAGGCCGAAAGAGAGTTTGTTGATGCGGGGGAAATACTTGAAAACGAACTCCTTCCAGCGGAATTCCGGATCGTGGCTCGCGATGTACAGGTTATCCGCTCCGTCGGAAAGCTGCGTCCACTGCATGGTGCAGCCCTGCGAGGGATAGTTCCAGGAGGCTGTCAGGCTGTGCTCCTTCGCATCCTTCTTCCAGCCATATTCCGCTTTCGGACGGGACAGGTCATACCGGACTCCGGGGCCGTTCGGCACAATGAGATCCATCGCTTTCGCGTTGACCGCGAGGCTGTCGGTCATGGGGCCGGTCAGGGAGAGAATGACATAGTTCTCTTCCCGGTTCGTCAGGGATGGCGTAATCTCCAGGGCATTCTCCGATGGCGTATAGGTAAACGTCAGGTCGACCGGCCTGCCGCCTGCGTTTTCATAGACCACTTCAACATTTTTTCCGTGCCGGACTACCCGGGTCGGCGCGCCGGCTTCGGAAGAATGGATGGTGACAGGCGTTTTGGTTGAATCCATGGATTCCAGTTGGATGGACCATTCGGCCTGAAGATCGGGCTGATAGGGTTCGCTGCAGGAAATGGCCATGAAAGTCATGGCACAAAGGAGGGCAGTGAAGCGGATTACGTGTGTCCTCATCGTCGGTGATGTTCTTGTAATGAAACTGCTGACATGTTTTGCGATTGCGCAACGCGCATCAGACAAAGATACTACAAGCCGCCCTGAAAATCAAGGCCGGAAGCCCTCTCGGCTTCTCACTTACGGAAAATAATGCTATTTTTGTACGCCATGCCGATCCATCGCCTGCAAGAAGAACCCAGGATGCCTGTCATCCGGAACCCGGAAGGGATGCTGAGCTTTATTCGTGAGTTTCAGCTGGTTCCGTTTTTTGTCAATCCTGTTCCGGGGTATTCCGTTGAAGAACATACCCCGACGGACGCTTGGTTTACGGATGAGAATCTGGGGCCCTGGGACTGGAAGATCGAATGTGTCCGGAGCGGGGACGTGGCCTACGGGAAGTTTCTCTACGGGGGGAAAGCGGCTTTCGCAACCGTGGAGGTTTATCGTGAATTGGCCAACTGGCGGCGGTCCCTGCCCAAATACCAGCCATCTCCCGACCAGCGGAAAGTGCTGGATTATGTGGAGGAGCATGGCAGCATATCCGTTCCGGAGGTGCGGGCGCTGATGGGCTTGAACAAGGCGGGGGCAGACACCCTGCTGGCCAGGCTCCAGATGCAGGCGCGCGTGGTTACCGGCGACATCACGCGGGTGTACCGCGGACCGGATCTCAAGTACAGCGGTTGGCAGCGCAGCAGTTTCTGCGCCCCGGAGGCGCTGTTCGAAGACATGGATTTCCCATTCCCCGGTTACAAGCCCCGGACCCTCAAGTCGTCGCTTACTCCCGCCGAATCGCTGGAATTCCTGAAGGATACCATCCGGAAGATCTGCGGTGATGTTCCGGACAAGATGTTGATGAAAATGCTTGGCTGATAGACCTGCGCCGCATTTGCGGGTAGCGGAAAAATATGTATTTTTGAAAGTTTTCTATGGCTTCGAAGAAAGGAAAGATATTGATTGTGGACGACAACGCCGGGATCCGCCAGGCGTTGAAGATTTTGCTGCCCCTGCATTTCGAGGAGGTCGAGGCCATCCCGTCGCCCGCTGCACTGGTTTCCACGCTGGAGCGTTTCCGGCCGGATGTGGTGCTGTTGGATATGAATTTCAACACAAGTATCAATACCGGAAACGAAGGCCTTTACTGGGCCGGGGAGATCAAGCAAATGATGCCGGAGATGGAGGTGGTATTGTTTACTGCCTATGCCGACATCCAGCTGGCGGTGGAAGGGATGAAGCGGGGGGCGTTTGATTTCATTGTAAAGCCCTGGGATAACGATAAATTGCTGGCTACATTGACCGCAGCGCGGGACAAGGCGCGGAAGGCGATGGGGAGAGAGGCTCCGCATCCGGAGAGCCACTCTGGGGATGTCGCCCCGGACAAGGTGAACGGCCTTGAAGGGCGCAGCGAAGGGCAGATGCTCTGGGGTACGTCCAGGGCCATGGCCGCTATCCGGAAAACACTGGACAAGATTGCCCCTACCGACGCCACGGTGCTTATTACCGGCGAGAACGGAACGGGCAAAGATGTGCTGGCCAGGGACATCCATGCACACAGTCTCCGGAGCGGCAAACCGATGGTGGCCGTCGATGCGGGCGCCATTACCGAAACGCTTTTCGAGAGCGAACTCTTCGGCCATGTGAAAGGAGCTTTCACGGATGCGCATGCGGACCACGTGGGCAAATTCGAGCAGGCCGATGGCGGCACGCTCTTCCTGGATGAGATCGGCAATATCCCGCTGCACCTGCAGGCGAAGCTGTTGCGCGTGCTCCAGAGCCGGAGCGTGGTGCGTGTCGGCGGAACTAAGGCCATCCCGGTGGACATCCGGTTGATCTGCGCCACGAATAGGAATCTGGAGCAGCTGGTGCGGGAAGGGCGGTTCCGCGAGGATTTGTACTATCGCATCAATACCGTGCACATTGCATTGCCGCCGCTCAGGGAGCGGCAGGAAGACATCCTCCCGCTGGCGCAGCTTTTCCTGGAGCGTTTTGCCCTGAAGTACCACCGGCCCCTTACCGGCCTGGATGATTCGGCGAAGGTGCTGCTGGAAAACGGCCGCTGGAGCGGGAATATCCGGGAATTGCAGAACTGTATCGAGAAAGCGGTTATCCTGAGCGAGGCGAAGAAACTTACGGCAAAGGATATCCAGGTGGAGCCTTCGGACGCTTCTGCCGCCATTCTGAACGGGGCGACGCATCCCGCCCAGGAAGAAAGCCTGGTTCGGGAGGCCGTTGCGCGCACGGGCGGAAACATCTCCGCTGCGGCCAAACTGCTGGGCGTGAGCCGGCCGACCCTGTATGCGAAAATGAAAAAGTACGGATTATAGATCCCGATGCGTGTGGAATACGTCATACTGCTCGTTGTTTCCGCTGCCATCCTCGCGGCGGTGCTGGCGTCTATCCGGACACGCCGGAAAGACATCAAGAAGGTGGCGTACATGATGGATGCCCTGGAAGACGGAGAACTCAACTTCCGTTTCCAGGACAAGAATAAGTTCAACCGGACGCTGAACCGGATCCGGACCATCTTCGAAAAGCAGCGCCAGGCGCATGAGCAGGATTCCTGGACCAAACTCATCCGCGTGCTGACGCACGAGATCATGAATACGGTTTCGCCGATCGCGTCCTTGAGCGATGCGATGGCTAAGTCTGTAGATGAAAACGGCCGCAGCGAACTGGATATCAAGGCCGGGCTGGAGACCATTTCGGATTCTTCGAAGAACCTGATCGACTTTGTGCAGACCTATCGGCAGCTTTCCGGTGTGGCCAAACCCATCAGGAAGGCGCATTACCTGCAGGAATTGGTCGACGGCGTTATTGCGCTGAACAGCGAATTCATCGCCAGTTGCGGCGCTTCGTGCCACTTTTTCCCCGAAGAGCCGGACCTGATGATTTATGCCGATGAGGGGCAGATTTCCCAGATTCTCATCAACCTCATTAAGAATGCCCTGCAAGCAGGTGCCAAGCGGATTGACATCCATGCCCGGATGAGCAGGGACGATGAGGTGGTCGTGCAGGTGGCCAACGACGGCGCCCCCATCCCGATTTCGGCGCAGGAGCAGATTTTCATTCCGTTCTATACGACCAAGAAAGAAGGCTCCGGCATCGGCCTGAGCATTTCCCGGCAGATCATGCGCAATCACAACGGCAGCATCGAATTGCTCAGCAGCGATGCGGCCCGGACGGTGTTCGAACTCAGATTCCGAT
>CADBPH010000187.1 GCA_902796455.1 uncultured Bacteroidia bacterium | reverse complement strand
GTCGACACCGTATATACTTCGGAAGCCGGATATTTCGCAGCACGCTTCCCTCTTTGGATGAAGACGATTCCCTCCGAAGGGCTCTGCCCGTCCGGCAACCGCCCGTCCGTCATGACCCCCCTCCCGTATATCTCGGAAAGGCTCGCGACCACGCGGGCGCGCAGGTTGTCATCCTCCGGAAGTGAAAGACTTTCAGCCGATTTCAACACCCCCTGATACACGGACTCGGAGTACCGATAGTACGGAATGACACTGGAAAACGCCTCATCCCGCTCGGAAGTAATCTCCTCCGGTGTCTTCAACAGCGGGAAGTCAAACTGCGCGATGAGGGTTTCGTAATTCCAGGGAGAACCTTTCTGGTAATCGTACTTGAACCGCCCGGTGCGCGGAAGGATGGCCATCAGGACCAGCATCAGCAGCACCAACGGCAAATAGACCTTCGGATCGGAGGGTATGCGCGACTTCATCATCTATTCGTAGCATTCAAGTCCATCAGTCTACCTGGCTTTCGCCGGCAGATCCCTTTCCAAACGGACTTCCCGCCTCTTTTGCGACAAAAGAATAGGTTAGGCGGTCGACCATACGCGGGAAACGTTCATGCGCCCAGACCGTCAGACGTCCAAGCGGCGTCAGAATCATCTGGTTCTTACGGGAATACAGGCCTTTCGCAAGATATTCCGCGCACTTTTCGGCACTCATGAGCTTGCCCTCTTCCAGCGGAGATTCTCCCTGCGGAGACCCGTCCGCCGTCAACGCGGCCCGACGCACGTTGGACGCCGTATAGCCCGGCGCAAAGACCATGACATGCAGCCCGTCGTCCAAATGCTCGATCCGGAGGGTATCCAGGAAACCGCGGATGGCATATTTAGAGGAAGAATAACCCGCCCGGGCAGGCAGAGCGGAATAACCGGCAATCGAGATGACGCCGACTACAGAGCCCTTCGCTTCGAGAAGCCAGGGCAGGGCATATTTCGTGCAATAAACTGTCCCCCAGAAATTTACGTCCATCAAGGTCTTGATTACCTTCAAATCCAGATCCTTGAACATGGCCCGCATGGACAACCCGGCATTATTCACCAGGATATCAATCCGTCCGAAACGCGCGACAGTCGCTTCCACAAGGGCGCGGCAATCCTCCTCCCGGGCGACATCCGTCCGCACGCACAAGACACGGTCCGGATCGGAACTGACAGAAGGAGCCAGTGCCAGAAGGGTCTCATACCGCCGGGCGGCCATGACAACCTTCGCACCGTAACTTCCGAACAGTCTGGCAGAAGCCAACCCGATTCCCGAGCTGGCTCCCGTCACGATAATGACCTTGTCCCTGAAAAAATCTGCATGCATGTCCGTCGGGATTATTTCACAGTCATCGCCGCAATATCGTCCCCATCGTAGAGTCCGGCATCCAACTTCGCCTTGATCTCCTTGAAAGCATTCAACGTATACGCGACATCTTCCATCGTATGGGCCGCCGTACAGACGATCCGGAAAATAATCATGCCCTTCGGGATGACCGGATAAATGACCATGGAGCAGAAAATCTTGTAATTCTCACGCAGATCCTTGGCCATCTTGGTAGCCTGTGCGACACCGCCCTTGATATGTACCGGCGTCACGCACGCCTCCGCCTCACCGATATCGAATCCTTCCTGACGGAAGCCGTCCTGAATGGCATGGGTAATCTGCCAGCACTTGCGGCGCAATTCGTCTCCTTCCGGAGAATCAATGATTTCCATCCGCTTGATGTTGCCGATCACGAGCGGCATCGGGAGGGATTTCGCATACATCTGGGAACGCATGTTCGCCCGCAGGTAATTGATAATGGCATGCGGCCCCGCCACAAATCCGCCGATGGAGGCCATGGATTTTGCAAACGCCCCGATATACAGGTCAATCTCGTCCATGACGCCGAAATGCTCGGACGTGCCGCGGCCGTGGGCACCCAGCAGGCCGAAACCGTGCGCATCGTCAATCAGGATGCGGAAAGGATACTTCTTCTTCAAGGCAACAATCTCGTCGAGTTTGCCCAGGGCGCCGGTCATGCCGTACACGCCTTCGGTAATCAGCAGCACACCGCCGCCGTTCGCATCCGCTTCCGCGCAGGCCCGTGCAAGCACTTTCTCGCAATCCGCCATGTTGTTATGGCGATATTTGTATTTGCTGCCGATGTGCAGCCGGATTCCGTCCAGCAGACAGGCATGGCATTCCGCATCGTACACGATCACATCGTGGCGGGCGGTCAGGGCGTCAATGGTGGACACGATTCCCTGGTAACCGAAATTGAAGAGGAAAGCGTCTTCTTTTTTCTCGAAATCGGCGAAAATCTTCTCCAACTTTTCGTGATAGCGGGTATGTCCGGACATCATCCGGGCGCCCATCGGATAGGCAAGGCCCCAGTCAGCTGCCGCCTGGGCATCTGCCTTGCGGACCTCGGGATGGTTGGCCAGGCCCAAGTAATTGTTCAGACTCCAGTTCAGTACGGGAATGCCGTTGAACGTCATATGGGGGCCGAGCTCGCCTTCCAGGCGCGGATACATATAATAGCCGAATCCCTGCTCGAAATACTGGCCGATCGGGCCGCCGGAATCACGGGATATCCGGTCGAAAATGTCTAACATAACGGATGGGGTTTAGTATTGTTTGTCAATTTGTTAAGCATCAATGTTGGCATAATGCGCATTTTCTTCGATGAACTGGCGGCGCGGCGGGACATCGTCTCCCATGAGCATGGAGAAGGTCCGTTCCGCTTCCGCGGCATTATCGATGGTAATCTGGCGCAGGCGGCGCTTGGAGGGATCCATCGTCGTGTCCCACAACTGCTGGTCACTCATTTCACCGAGACCTTTGTAACGCTGCACCATCACCCCCTTCTCGCTGCCGCGTCCCAGCCGCTGGGTCGCTTCGGCACGCTGGGCATCCGTCCAGCAGTACACCTCTTCCTTCCCCTTCTTGACCAGATACAGCGGCGGCGTAGCCAGATAAACATAACCATTCTTGATCAGATCCAGCATATAGCGGAAGAAGAAGGTCAGGATCAGGGTGGCGATATGGCTTCCGTCCACATCCGCATCGGTCATGATGATCACCTTGTGGTAACGGAGCTTGGAAAGATCCATCCGCTTCTCGCCGGTCTCGTCTTCTTTGGCGACAGACACACCGAGTGCCGTATAGATATTCCGGATTTCCTCGCTGTCGAAAGCACGGTCTCCCGCCGCTTTCTCCACGTTCAGGATCTTGCCCCGCAGCGGAAGGATCGCCTGGATACGCCGGTCACGGCCCTGCTTGGCCGTACCGCCTGCGGAATCACCCTCCACCAGGAAAAGCTCGCATTTGGCCGGGTCCCGCTCGGAGCAGTCCGCCAGCTTGCCGGGCATGCCGGCGCCGCTCATGATGGTCTTGCGCTGGACCATTTCCCGGGCCTTGCGGGCCGCATTGCGGGCCGTCGCGGCGAGCACGATCTTGTCGATAATCGTCTTGGCGAGCTTCGGGTTCTCTTCCAGGTAAATATCCATGGCGGCGGCTGTCGCCTGGGAAACGGCCGATGTCACCTCGCTGTTGCCGAGCTTGGTCTTGGTCTGGCCTTCGAACTGCGGCTCAGCCACCTTGACGGAGATCACGGCAGTCAGGCCCTCCCGGAAATCTTCCGGAGCCAGGTCCACCTTGGCCTTGGCCAGCAGGTTGTTCTTGTCCGCATAATTGCGCAGCGAACGGGACAGACCCATCTTGAAGCCCTGCAGGTGCGTTCCGCCTTCTATCGTATTGATATTGTTTACATAAGAATAAATCTTCTCGCTATAGCCATTGTTGTACTGCAAGGCGATATCGATCGGAATGATCTTGTCGGAAGTCACGCAGACCGGCTCGGGAATCAACTCCACGGCGCCGGCATCCAAGTACTTGATGAATTCCTTGAGGCCTTCCTCGGAATAGAATACATCACTGCGGAAGACCTGCCGGCCTGTCGCCTTGGAATCCCCGTTCTCATCGACCTGGAACTCATCCACCAGATTGCGGCGGTCCGTCAGCGTGATGCGGATTCCCTTGTTCAAGTAAGACAGCTCACGCAGACGTGCAGCCAATGTATCATATTTATAAACAATCGTTTGCGTAAAAATTTCCGCGTCCGGATGGAACGTGATGATCGATCCGGAGTCGTTGCAGGTTCCCACCACCTCGACCGGAGTGATCGGCTTACCCTTGGAGTATTTCTGGACATGGATCTTGCCCTCCCGGTGAATCTCGGCGACCAACAGGTCCGACAAGGCGTTCACGCAGGAAACGCCGACGCCGTGCAGACCGCCGGAAACCTTGTAATTCGACTTGTTGAACTTGCCGCCCGCATGGAGGACCGTCAGCACCACCTCGAGGGCGGAACGGTGCTCCTTCGGATGCATGTCCGTCGGGATACCACGGCCGTTGTCCCGGACCGTGATGGAATTATCTTCATTGATGGTGACTTCGATGTCTGTACAGAAGCCCGCCATCGCCTCGTCGATACTGTTGTCCACCACCTCGTATACCAAGTGGTGCAATCCCCGCTCGCCAATGTCTCCAATATACATAGACGGCCGTTTCCGGACCGCTTCCAGCCCCTCAAGGACCTGAATACTACTTGCGGAATACTGTTCTTCCGCCTTCAGCATCTCATTTTCTTCCATTCTTGTTTCTTTATCTTTCCGTATGAAAAATCAGGTATTTCCGAATCATGCAAATTTACGAAAATTTATAGATTCACGCAAACGCCAAGGCGGAAGCCCAGACCGCTGTCCGGATACAGCGGATGGCGCTGGATTGTCATGTTCAGGAGATTGTCCGCCTGGGCCCAGACAGACAGACGGCGGGACATCTTGTACTCCGCCGTCAGGCCGGGGCAGACGTAGCCCGGAATCCGCATGACAGCGGGAGAAACCGAGCTGGTCAGGAACAGGGTTCCCCGCCGGGCGGCGGCAAATTCCACATAGGCCCCTGCATAAAGCCGGTTGCGCCAATTGTAGCGGCCGCGCACCGTTCCGGAAAACGAAGCCGGTTCGAATCCTTTCAACTCCTTCTTGATGATGTTGGTATGCTTGTAGGACACCAGTCCGTCGATTGTAAACGACGGGCTGTCCCACATGAACTTCAAATCAGCGTATACCAGGTTGTAGTCTCCGAAAGACACGGAACCCCGCAGCCCAGCCGGATATCCTTCGCCGATAGCGGATGTCATGGATACATAGTCCATCAGGCCGTTCTTGTACGCAGCGAACCCGCCCCGGAAATCATACCGGAATTTCGTCGCGATATTTCCTTCCAGCCCGAGGGAAGCATTGATGCGTTCCACGGTATTGTCCATGAACGGGCCGGCAGCTCCGAACGTAGGATTGAAAAAGTGATGGTTCTCCTTCATGGCCGTATAATGGTACGGCGTATCGCCGCCCGTCGCATGCAAGCTGACATTCAGGTAATCCGGGACCAATTCGAATCCGACATGGACGTCCGGATAAATGAACTGGCTGCGCCGGCCGTTCTGCTGGTACCCCAGGACAGGATCCTTGGAACGGAAAGTAAAGGCCGTCTTCGCCCCCAGCGACAAGCGCCAGCGCCCTTTGTCGAAGATGTACTTGGGCAGGGCGTAAAACATGCCGGACTGCGCCTTGAACAGGGTTCCGTACGAATGGAAGCCCGCATAGACATCCACCAGCACCCGGTTCACCCGTCCGAATACGGGGCCGAACGAGCCGGACAACTCGAAGTCATTGATTCCCAGCGATTCGCTATAGAACGGATCTTTCTGGGCCAACGCACCGCCGATGCGTTCCGCCCCGCTGTGGAGGGAGATTGACGCATCGTAATAGAAATAATTGGCCGCATCGCAGTTCGAGAAAATATTGGCGTTGATTTCCACGAGGTTCAGTCCCGTCGTCGCCAGCGTGTCCTTGGTATGGATTCCGCGGTATCCGACCTCCGCTTTCAAACCGCCGGTCGACCAATCGGTAGAAAGCGCCAGTCCCGCACGGGTGGACATGTCGTACCCCTTGTGCCACTTATCCGTCAGATCCGTGTACCGGTCCTCCGCCTTGCTCCTCCGGACCAGGGAATAGACATCACCCTTGGGTGTCAGGGCAATATTGCGATACCGGCCGAGGTAAGAATGGTGCGAGCCATAAAAGCCCAGAGAAAAACGGTCTTTCATCACCGGATAGAAGAGGACATCCAAATCCGGATGGAGCGGGAAACCGGCACCGGCCCGCAGATAGAATTTGCGGACCCGCGAGGCTGCCTGTTCCGGCCGGATATCCATCAGGTAAGGCTTGAAGTCGCCCGCACCCTTGTACGGATTCTCGAAAACGGAATAATCGAAATCCAGGTCAAACCGGAGCAGCGAATCAGGAACCGCCATTTCCAGGGCAGGTTTGGCTGCTTCCAGCAGTTTGCCCTGGTAGGCATTGGTCACCTCCACGGTCGGATTGAGGTTCTGCGCCTGCATCCCCGCGCAAGTCAGAAGCGCCAGGGCGGCAAGCATACGATATCGTTTCATTTTCATATTCGAATCATTCATTATTTACCAGCCGTTTACTTACCCATTTCGGAGAGTTTTCCCAAACGCATGCGGACATTGTCCTGCACGTCGTCCTCCCCGGTGTAACCGTCCCGGATGCTCTCGAAAGTAGCCCGGGCCTGTTTGTAATCCTCCCGCTCGACGAAGGAATCGCCCAGCAGGATGAAGGACTTCGCCAGCCAATAGGTCTGTCCGGATCCGGCATCGGAGAAAGCATACACCTTCTTCTCCACCTCGGCGAAACGCCCCTGGTCATAGCTGTCCTGGATAACCAGATAAGCCGCTTCAGCCCCTTCCGGCGTAGTCGGCTGGGCCGCAAGTGTCTCCAGAATCTTGAAAGCGGCGCTCCGTTCGCTGGAAGAAAGCAGCGATTTCGCCTTGACATACTGGGCTTCCCGCCGGGCATCGGCATCGCTGCGGGTATCCGCAGCCACCTTGTCCGCGCAAAGGATCGCATTGCCGTAATCCTTGGCATGGTAAGCGGACCGCATCATGCCGACGGCAGCCGCGTACTTGTTGTTGTCCAGACGGGCCACCTTCGCCAGCTCCTGGTATCCGCCGTAAGCCTGGGCAAAATGCTCCATGCCATAGGACAGGTTGGCGAAATTCAGGGCGGACAGCTCCACGAACGAGCCTTCCCCGCCGTCAATCACTTTCTTGTAATAGTCGCAAGCCTGCTCCTTCTTGCCCAGGTTCTTGTACGACTCGGCCATGTAGAACTGCGTCTGGGAGATATGCGAACCCTTCGGATAACGGTCCTCGTAGGCCTGCAGCGAAACCAGGGCCTTGGCGTAATTTTCAGCCAGGAAGATTTGTTCCGCGGCATTGAAAAGCAGGTCTTCCTTGTCGGCGTCGGTCTGCGGGGCGGAATTGCCCAGACTCTCCACATAGGCCAGGAACTTTTCCGGCTCCTGACGACTCTGATAGATCGACTCGATGGCCAGCATCGCATCCTGCGAATACGTGGAGGAAGGCATCTGCTCGACCACTTTCTTGTAATACGACAGGGCGGAATCATACTGGGAGCGGTTCCGCTCGATCATGCCCAGTCCCAGCAGGGCGCGGGCGGAGAAATCCTTGTCGGAAGACGACTTCATCAGGTCCTGGAAACAGCGGACCGCCTGTTCATCCTGCCCGGCGGCCATATAGGAGCGCCCGAGTTCATACAGGGCATCCGGATACAGTTCCGCGTCCGGAGAAGCCCTGCGGACCGTGGAAAGGGTCGAAATCTTTTTGTCCACCTGCTCCAGCAGCCCGTAGGCCATACCGGCCTGGTAATACGGGTACACATCGTCGGGATCATTATCCGTCCGGACCGCAGCGAGATAAGCATCCGCAGCTTCCGCATACGCCTTGCGAACGAAAGCACAGTCCCCCTTGCGGACCATGGCGTCCTTGCGGGCCGTCTTGTCCCCGGACTTCAGATACTCATCGAACCACTTGACT
>CADBPH010000186.1 GCA_902796455.1 uncultured Bacteroidia bacterium | reverse complement strand
CCTGGAGACACGATTTTTCATTTTATCCGCATTCATTTTTTGAATGCGGATAACTTTTTTTCTCTTTGCAGAAAAAGAAGACCTATGAAAAAGTGTTATCGGATGGCCGCGTGCACTGCGGCCCTGGCCCTGGCGGCTGCTTGTGAATATGTCGATCATTCCGGCGAAATGGTGCCGGAGGAGGCGGTTCCCGCATCCCTTTCGCTCGAGCGGGTCGCCCGGATGCTGTCTGCCATTCCCGTGGAGACGGCCCATGTCCGGGAGGTCCACGATGCCGTTTCATCCTCATCCGTCAATGGCTATGACGAAGAATATACGATGGCCGACCTGTTCCGGCAGCCGGGGGCGGGTGTGGGGGACCTGCGGACCAAAGGAGCGGAAGTTCGTGAATACAGCCATCCGCTGCGGGACCTGATCCGGGAATATGTCACGGCTTCCCCGGCGACACGCGCGGGCTCGGGAACGGCATCCCCGATGTCGCCGGAGGCGTATTTGGAAGCATTACAATCGTCTGATATCCAAATATATTGGCCCTATTCCGACGCGTGGGACGGAACCGCATTTCCGGTCATCACGTTCGACCCGGCAGACGGGTCGGAGGTCAATACGGGCTACGTGCTGACCGTCGGGCCGGATGGGCGGCGTCAGGTCGAGGAAGTCCTGGTGGACGAAAAGATGGCGCAGGAACGTCCTGTCTGGGTAGTCAACCGCAACGACGACAGTGAGTTCGCGTCCCTGGAAATGCTGCGCCGCGAAGACCCGGACTGGGGGACGGCCGGAGGGGACCTGATTGTCGGAACGAAAGCCGCGGGGGAAGAGTCCATCCGGACCCTGATTCTGAAAAGTTTTACGGCGAACCGGAATTTCGACCCCTGGTTTGCCGGCGCGTCTGAATTCTTCGTCAAATGCGGAAGTGTCGAGAATTTCAAGGCCAAGACAGAAGCGGATCTCCTGCTTTATACTCCCTCCGTCACGGATTTCATGATTGTGGTGAAGCGCAGTCAGGTCGGGTCCCCGGTGCCGTTCAATGCCGTGCTGATTTCCCAATGGACAGACCAGCTTTCCACCTGTGCCTTCATGATCCATGAAGATGACGGGGGAACGTGGACGGCCTGGAACTGCAAAATTGAAGGGAAGATGCAATCGAAAACGACAGGGATCGACATTTCCATCCCCTTCCGCAGCCGGGACGACATCGTCTGGCGCGGTCAGCTGACATCCAAGTATTTCGAACATTATGACGACGTCAAAGGGCACTTCGGTGACGTAGACATCACCTTCGCCCTGCAGAAACGCTGAACCCGTCTGCCGGGGAATCTTATTTTTCCGGGAAGAGGGAGCGGAACAGGTCTGCGAGGCCGAGGGAATCGGTCGGGGCAACGGGAGCGGGGACTTCCGGCCAGGTGGGTTCCTTGATAACAGGCTCAGAGACAGTTTCTTCCGAGATGGGTCCGCAGACCGCATATTCGGCCCGTCCACCGGTTGTCAGGCCCGCCAGGATCTGGTTGACATTGGCGACATTGACAGCATTGATCCTTTCCGTATACTTGGTCATCAAGTCTTTCCCGTAAGCATACCGGGTAACCAGCATGTCCATCAGGGTTTTCGGCTCCTTGATCTTGGATCCGAACGAATTGGACAGCTGCGACTTGTAAATGGCGAACTGGGCCTTCGTGATGCCCGATTTCCCCAGTTTGGCAACGTCCGCCCGGATTCTCGCCAGAACCGCTTCCGTATCTTCCACCCGGTACAGGAAGGCCGGGAGTCCGGCCTGCGGCGCGATGCCGAGGGTAAAGTACAGGTTGACCCGGTCCTCAGGATACATCATGAACTCGGGAGTGACGGAACTGTACCATCCGAGAGGAGCGGCACTTTTCGCTACGGCGTCCTGCAGGGCAAAGGCGGCGATATTGACGGCCATGTAACTTTCCGCCGTGAAATTGACTGGGCTGGTGAACCCGAGATAGATGGCGTGGTTTTCCGGATCCTTCCGGGACACGGATTTCCGTCCGGACAACATCGTGTCCTTAATCCGGGCGCGCGGAGCCGACGTCCGTGTATCCGCCTTGAAACCGCCCAGGTATTGGGAGAGGGTCTTTTTGAGCGCTGTCTCATCCATGTTCCCCAGGATGATCAGGATACTTTCATTGACCTTTGCGAATTGCGAGACATAGAACCGTTCCGCCTTCCGGGGGAAATCGTCGCCCAGTTGGTGCAGCGTCTTTCCGCTCTTGTAAGGCGAGCCGGGATGCATGAGGCTGTCGATGACGAACCGCCCGGTTTTCTTATAGTCCGGCTCCAGCGGCAGGCAGGATTTATAGTAGGCGAAAGAAGCCGCATCCGGTTTCCGTTCCGTGGAAATCGCCCGCAGGGCCTTCAGGGTCAGGGGCAGCCGCGACGTCGGGGCGGCACCGCTGATGCGCAAGTCGGAAGCCGTCACGTCGATATTCATCGAAATGCCGTTGGCGCTGAGCATGTTCCAGAAACTGATGGGCGTCATGCCGCTGATATTGTCCAGCTTCAGCATGTCGGCGAGATATGCGTTCTCTCCTTCGTTCAGGGAAGGAACCAGCGAGCATCCTCCCTTCAGCAGCCAGGTATAGCGGAACGTACCCTTCTCTCCGGTTTGCTTATAAATGACGCGGATTCCGTTGGAGAAAGCCCACATCTGTCCGCCGGAAAGGGGTTCCGTTGCCGTCGCCTTGATTTTCTGGCGGGCAGGGGAGATGTTCAGGCTGGTCGTATCCTTGTGGTTGATGGTATAGGACACATCCGTCGTTCCGGCGGCCTGCAATTCCCACGATTTGATGAACTGGTCTTTGATGCCCGCCATGTCCGCAGCGGAAGAGTCCGCACGGCAGACCAGCGTCAGATTCCGGGATTTGTCCAGCAGGGCGGAGACGAAATTGTTGAACAGGCGGACTCCCGTCTCTTCGTCCAGGACGCGGCCCGTGAAGAAATCCAGTTTCGCCTGTTCGGCGGCCAGGGAAGATCCGTACAGGAAGGCGGAAATGCACCTGTCCAGATAGACGGAATTCGAAATTTGCTCTCCGATGAAATCCCGGCGCAGGTCCATGACCAATTCATTCTGGGCATCGCGGTATTCTCCCGGGATGGAGCCATGGATGTCCAGGTCCGCCAATACGCCGGCCAGGATACCGGACGCTTTCGGCAGCAGCGGCGTCATGGACTTGACGGAAATGATATATTGTTCATCCGAAGGCGTTTCGGAACTGCTGACATAGCGGAAATCCACGAGGGCCGGGATATGGGCGGCCCGGAATTTCTTGGCCAGCCGCTTCTTGATAAGGATGCCGAGTTCGGCGGCGAATTTGTCCGAGACCATCGGCTGGATGGTTTTCATCCGGGCTGCCGGGGTCCGGGCCGTTGAATAGATGGCGCTCACGGTGCCGGTCTGTCCGTCATTCTGATGCTCGAGACGGAAAATGGGTTCCGCCTTCTCTTTCCAGGTATATTTCTGGGCGGGCGTCTGGGACGGCAGCTTGTTCACCAACATGGACAGGAGGTTCATTTTGTTGATGATGGCATTGGCGTCAATATCCCCGGAAACGATAATCGCCTGATTCTGAGGAGAGTATAATTTATGCATCGGTCCTTGGTCCCGGCCGATGATATCGAAAAGCATCAGCAGGGTGGAATCGACGATTTCCTTGCTGCGCGGCAGAATGAGGTCATTGAAGCGGAAAATCGTCGCGTCGCTGCAGACCGTAACGTAACCTTGTTGCTTGGGCTGGATGCCGTTCCGGTTCAGATACCGGAAAGGACTGACCGAGGCGAAATGCGGCAGTTCGCAGAAGGCCCCCATCGCCTGCACGGAAGTTTCTCCGGCTGTTTTCTGGGTCTCATTGCCGCT
>CADBPH010000185.1 GCA_902796455.1 uncultured Bacteroidia bacterium | reverse complement strand
TTGCAGGCCCGATTTGTCCGGGAAAAGCTGGATGTCATCCAGGGCCAGCCAGGCTTTCTTCCAGGTTCCCATCGGGGATAGATAGTAGCTGTTCCGGGTGCCTTGCCCGTGCACGGGGATGCCGCAGTCCCGCAGGAGTCCGGGAATCTCCGCGATCAGGCGCTCCATGCGTTCTTTCCCGATTTTCCGGTAGGGATGTCCGTCTTCCAGTGCGTCCAGGGCATCCAGGGGCGTATCCACCGGGGTGCCGTCCGGCGTGGAATGAAGCAGGCTGAACGTGCCGGATGAGAAATGAAGGGCATTCTGGCCGGAGCTGACGATGGCCGTGCGTTTCCCGGCTTTCTGCAGCCGGATGGCGCAGAGCAGGCCGGAGAGGCCGCCACCGATGACAAGAGTATCGAAATTCATGATGTGCTGTTCGTGCGGTTCGTAACTATAAATCTTCCTCCATTCCCAGGACATGGGAATATACCCAGCGGGTGTATTCCGCCTCCCGCAGGGTTTCTCCCCACGCTACCGGGTACATCCCTTTCCAGCGCTCTTCCATGAAGGCGCCCAGGTCGGCGCGGGCCTTGGCCGTGCAGGCATGGGCCTTGGCCAGCAGTCCGGCAGCCCGGCAGGCACAGAGTTCTCCCTGGCAGGTTCCCATGCCGATACGGGTGCGGCGGCGCAGGTCGACCAGATTGTCGACATCCAGGTCGCGGATGGCCGCAGTGACTTCACCCTGAGGAACTTCTTCGCATTCACATACCAGGCTGCTGCTGAGGGGATCGGAGATGGACAGGGCGGCGGCGCGGTCGCCGAGCCGGCCGGCGACGGCTTTCTGCAGGGTGGTCGGGACGGACCAGATTTTCCGGGCCGCCTTGACCGTATTGCCGGAAGCGGAACCGGGCAGGGGAGTCGTGCGCGTGGCGCATTTGCGGTCCACCCCGAGTTTCCGGCAGACCAAGTCGGTGGCCTGTTCTGCCATCAGCCTGTAGGTCATCAGTTTGCCTCCGGTGATGGTGACAAAGCCCCGGATGCCGTCCCGCTGCTCGTGGTCCAGCAGGACGATGCCGCGGCTGATATTCCGGCCGGAGGGGTCGTTGTCCGCAGAGACAAGGGGACGCACGCCGGCATAGGCGCGCAGGATGCGGGTATGTTCCAGGGAAGGCGCGAGTTTCATGCCTTCACGCAGCAGGAGGTCCACCTCTTCCGGTGTGACTTCCATGTGGTCGCATGCTTCATACGGGACGCGGGTGGATGTCGTGCCGATGATGCAGACCGTGTCGCCCGGGACCAGGATGTCGGCATTGGCCGGCTTTCGGCAGCGGTTGATGACGATGCTGTTCACCCTGTGCGCAAAGACCAGCAGGGCACCCTTGGCCGGGAACATGCCGACTTGGGCGCCGGCCATGGCGGCGATATGGTGCCCCCAGATCCCGCCGGCATTGACGGTGACGGGCGCATAATAACACGTCGTCTGTCCGCTGCGGTGGTCCAGCACTTTCACGCCGACAACGGCGTCTCCGTCTTTGATAAACTCGGTTACTTCGCTGTAAATCAAAACTTTTGCTCCGTTCATCTTGGCTTCGACAAGGTTTGAGGAGCAAAGCCGGAAGGGATCGACGGAGCCATCCGGGACGCGGACGGCGCCGATCAGGTCCGGGTTGACGGACGGTTCGAGGCGTCGGGCTTCTTCCGGGTCGATGATTTCGGCCTGGATCCCGGCCCGGGTGCAGGCTTCTACAAAAGTGGCCTGGTAACCCAAGTCGTCTTCCGGCAGGGTGATGAAGAAGCCGGAAGTATCGTCTACGCAATGCGACGCAATCCGCTTGAGAATCTTGTTCTCTTCGATACATTCCGTGGCGGATTCCTGGTCTGTGACGGCATACCGGGCGCCGCTGTGCAGCAGGCCGTGGTTGCGTCCCGTCGCCCCGTCGGCGATATCGTGTCTTTCGACCAGCAGAACCTTCAAGCCCCTGAGTGCACAGTCTCTCGCGGTGCCGGCACCGGTGATGCCCCCGCCGATGACAATTACATCGAACTCATTGGCTTTCTTATTATTCGGCATATTCTTTCAAGATTATTCGCTTGTTTGTGGAAAGGCCGGAAGAGCATTCTGTTTCAAAAGCAAAACTCTTTCGTTCCGTTTACAAATATAACAATATGTTTTTCAAAATGAAAGTTCGTGAAACGGATTTATCTGCCCGGGATCGTGTTTTTTTCTGATCTTTTCGCTTCGGGCCTTCCGCCCGCACGGTCCGTTCTGTGTCCCGGAAGCGTGTTGCCCGAGCGGTCGCGTCCTTCGGCTCGGCTGCTATACCGCTCATGCGGTGCGTTCATCGTCCCTGTGGTCTGCCGCTCATGCGGCCGCGACCTTCGTTCCTGCTACTATACCGCCTGAACGGCCGCGTCCTCCGTCCCGGGGCATGCGGAGCGGTACGCCCCTGTCGGGGCTATCCTTCCCGTCGCTTCGGCCACCCCGTCAACCGCCGGTTGCCGTGGCCTCGTCCTTCGCCCCGGGCCCCTTCCGCTCACACGGCCGCGGA
>CADBPH010000184.1 GCA_902796455.1 uncultured Bacteroidia bacterium | reverse complement strand
CCATAGGCCTGGGCCGTAAGCCCTCCGGTTCCCACGCGCAGGAAACCGAAATTCCAGTACAAGAGATCGAACAGCATGGTGCCGATCGTGACGCCTCCGATCAGGGAGGCGGCATTCCCGTCCAGATGACCGGCAACGGCCAGATCTACCATCCCGACCAGCGGGACAGTGATATTGGCCAGGATACTGGGAACGGCCAGTTTGAGTATATCCCGGTTCAGCGGGGTCATGCTTATCTGAATTTACTGTCCTCTTCCAGCATGCCGAGATAAGAATTGTACCGTTCGGCACTGACAAGTCCCTGTTCAACAGCTTCTTTCACAGCACATCCAGGCTCATGCGTGTGCGTACAGGGAGTAAAACGGCATTGCCGGGACAGGCGCAGCATTTCGGGGAAATACAGGGCGATCTCCTCTTTCTCCAAATCCACGAGACCGAACCCGCGGAGACCGGGCGTATCAATGATGTACGCCTGGGCATCGGGGCCCCAGTCCGCCCGGTACATCTCGTACAGGGATGTCGTATGCTTGCCCTGCAGATGTGCCTGCGATATCATCCCGATTTTCGGATCCAGGCGCGGGTTCAGGGCTTTGATCAGGGAAGACTTCCCGACACCGGACTCCCCGGAGAAGAGGCAGATTTTTCCCATGCAGTCTTCCCGGAGCGCCTGGATCCCCTCTCCCGTCAGGACGGACGTTTCCAGGACCCGGTATCCGGCCCCCTCATAAATCCGGTGGAAATCAGCCACATAATCCGGTGCTTCCTCCCGATAGAGATCGACCTTGTTCATCACGATGGTCACGGGAATCCCATAGACCTCGCAGGTAACCAGCATCCGGTCCAAGAAGGGCAGCTTGATCTCCGGAAAATACAGAGAGACAATCAGATAGGCCATATCCACATTGGCCGCCAGCACATGGGCCTGCCGGGAAAGATTGGTGGATTTCCGAATCAGGTAATTCTTCCGGGGCAGGACCTCGGCAATGGTAGCCGGATGCAGGAGCGACGGCTTTCCGCCCTCTTCTCCCGCGGGCAGATAACGGACGCGGTCGCCCACTGCCACCGGATTGGTTGCCGCGCTGCCGCTCAGCCGGACCTTCCCTTTCAGGACGGCCGGGAACGGGTCCCATAACGGCAACTCCGACAGCAAATAATGGCTGCCGGCATTCTTTACTACGGTTGCTTCTCTCGTTTCCATGTTTAATTTTCCCCGGAAGGCCGGAATCCGCGGCGAATCCGCCGCCGGCCCGCCTGCAAATATAGGAGTTTTTGTTATCTTTGCGTAAAACAATCCGAATTCCATGATCAACGAAAACCAGATTGACGCCGCCCTGCAGCAATTATTCTCCGGCATCGAATTCCCAGCCGCTCCCGAAGGACTCTATGACCCGCTCCGCTATATGATTGCCATCGGCGGAAAACGGCTCCGTCCCCGGCTGTGCCTGACGGTCTATTCTATTTACAAGGATGTGCTGGATGACGCGGTCCTCCAATGTGCCGCAGGCCTGGAGGTCTTCCACAGCTTTACCCTAATCCATGACGATATCATGGACCGTTCGCCGCTCCGCAGGAACATGCCGACGGTCTGGAAGAAATGGAATGCGGACACGGCCATCCTCAGCGGGGATGTCATGTGCATCGACAGTTACCGCCGCATCGCCTCGGCCCCTGCCCGCGTCCTTTCCCGGGTCATGTCCCTGTTCACGACAACGGCCGCCGGGGTTTGCGAAGGCCAGCAGATGGACATGGATTTTGAGAAAGAACAGCAAGTGGACATGGAGCGGTACATGCAGATGATCGGTCTGAAGACCGGTGTCCTGCTGGCTTGCTCGGCGAAAATGGGCGCGATCCTGGGCGGTGCTCCCCAGCAGGCCTGCGAAGACCTGTACGGGTATGGCTACAACCTCGGACTGGCGTTCCAGATCACGGACGATTACCTCGACGCATTCGGCGACAGCGAGGTTTTCGGCAAGCCGATCGGTGGGGATATCGTCCAGAATAAAAAGAGCTGGCTGACCATCCGGGCCATGGAAAAAGCGGAGGGAGCGCAAAAAGAAGCCCTGATGGACGCCATCGGAATGCCCGTGGAAAGCGTGTCGCAGCGGGAAGAGAAAATCCGGCGTGTCAAAGAGATTTACAGCGCGCTCGGAGTGGATGAGGATGCCAAGTACGAGATTTTGCGGTTCAATGCCCGCGCGCTGGAATGCGCAGGGAAAGCCTGCACCGGCGTCCGCCACGAGACCCTGCGGCGTTTCGCTGAAAAACTGGTCGGAAGAAGCCGCTAATCCTGAGCCGGAACCCAGAGGAAGACTTTATCTCCCCGGTGCAGCCGTTCCCCGGGGAAGGCGACGGAGCATTTCTCCCCTTTCGCAGCCGTCTGTACCGGAGAAAAATTGACCCGCATGTCATCCACTTCCCGGCGGATCACCCCGGTCGTATTGCCGATCACCATAATCTCGTCACCCGTACACAAATCCGAGGTTTCCAACTGGATCTCAGCCACATCAATCCGGTCGAACCAGTTCGTGACCTTGCCCAGATAGACTTTCCGCCGCGTCGCGGCACTGCCATAGATATCACTCCATTCCCCGAGCCGTGCTCCCTGGTAATACCCGTCCCAGAAACCGCGGTTGAAAACCTCCGCCAGGGAAACTTTCAGGGAAGCTCCCAACTCCGGGGTGAAGGTTCCGTCACACACGGCATCGGCAGCCTGGCGGTAACAGGATACACACCGGCGGACATATTCGGCAGAACGGGCCCGGCCTTCGATCTTGAAGACCCGCACGCCCGCATCGATGATCTTGTCAACAAACTCAATGGTACACAAGTCCTTGGGAGACATGATGTACTTGTTGTCGATATTCAGTTTCTCCCCGGTTTCCAAGTCCGTCACCTCATATCCGCGCCGGCAGAGCTGGAAACAAGCGCCCCGGTTGGCGGATGAACCGTACGTTTGCAGGCTGAGGTAGCATTTGCCCGAGACCGCCATGCACAAGGCGCCATGGGCGAACATCTCGATCCGGACCAACTGGCCCGACGGCCCTTTGATCCCCTCCGCCTGAATGGCATCATACATCTGGCGCACCTGGCCGAGATTCAGTTCCCGGGCCAGAACGATGACATCCGCGAACTGGGCATAAAACCGCAGCGCTTCGATATTGGAAACATTCAACTGGGTGGAAATATGGACCTCCATGCCGATTTCCCGGCAATACATGATGGCCGCCATGTCCGAGGCAATGACGGCATCGACTCCCGCTGCCCGTGCGGCATCCAGTGCTTCCCGCATGGGCGCAAGGTCCTCGCCGTACAAGATAATGTTGAGTGTCAGGTAAGTCCTGATTCCGGCCGCACGGGCGATCCGGACGACCTCCGGCAAATCCTCCGGGCCGAAATTATTTGCGGAGCGAGACCGCATGTTGAGGTTCCCCACCCCGAAATATACGGAATCCGCTCCGCCCTGGATGGCCGCCTGCAGGCACTCGAAATTGCCGGCAGGCGCCATGATCTCAATGTCTTTCTTCTGCATCACCGCTTATTGGAATGATATCATCGGCCGGGTCAGCGCCTCTTCCAACTGCCGGTCATAACGGAGCCGGACCTGGATTTTCGCCTCCTGGAAATAATAGCGGGCGGCGATTTCTTCCTCCAGAATCGGAAGGATTTCGTCTTTTTTCAGCCGGAGGAACTGCTCCTTATCCATATCCAGGGACTTGCCGAGGGCATCCAGTTCCGCTTTCATCTCTTTTTCAAGTCCATCTTTATCCAGTTCTTTCCGCATCTGGTCGAACAGGGTCTTGGCCGAGGAACGGTAATCGAATTCTTTGTCCTTGGCGAAAGCGATGAAGTCCTCGTAATCGGCATCGGTCAGATGGAACGCCTCGAGGGCAGGAATCTGCGGATGGCGACGGTAATAATCCACCGCAAACTGATTGTCAATGGAATTATAAACCAGCGAAAAGGTCAGACGGCTGTATGAATGGGGATCGATGATCTCATCCGGCGTGATGCCGCCGCCGTCGCGTACTGTCCGGCCATGTGCCGTCTTGAACTCCCGGGTCAGCGAATCCGGAATGGAAGCGACACTTCCGTCCTCCGCCCGGGTCGCATAGTCAATGGCCTGCACGCAGCGGCCGCTCGGCGTATAATATTTCGCGGTCGTCACCTTCAGCTGCCCGTTGTACGGAAGAGGCCGGATGCTTTGGACCAGCCCCTTTCCGAAGGTCCGGGTGCCCATGATGGTTGCCCGGTCCATATCCTGGAGCGCGCCGGCAACAATCTCCGAAGAAGATGCCGTCCCCCCGTCTACCAGGACAACAATCGGGATTTCGGTATCAATCGGCTCAAGAACGGTCTTATACTCAACGGTTTCCTTGATCGATTTCCCCTTCTGGGACACCACCAGGGAACCCTTGGGGACAAAAAGGGAAACAATATTGATCGCCTCGTTCATCAGGCCGCCGCCGTTCCCGCGCAGGTCCAGGACCAGTTTTTTCATTCCCTGCGCCTTCAGTTTGTTGACACCGGCCTTAACATCGGCAGAGACATTCTCCGTGAAACCGGTCTGGAGAATATAGCCCGTCGTCCCGTCCAGCATGCCGGCATAAGCGACATCCGGAATATGGATCCGCTCGCGCGTAACATAGATATCCGTTATTTCTCCGGTATGTACCTTCTTGACCTTGAACTTTACCGTCGTCCCCGGCTTCCCTTTCATCCGGTCCGTGCAACCCTTGGCATCCAGGCCATCTGCCGGAACACCGTCGATTTCAATGATTTCGTCCCCGCACTGCAAGCCGGACTTGACGGCCGGGGAACCGGCGTAAGGCTCATCGATGATGACATTCCCGGCCTTGGAAGGCTTGAAAATCACAGCACCGATACCGCCATAGGTCTTGTTCAGCATCATCTGGAGATCCTCGGTATCCTCTTCGGGGATATAGACCGTGTACGGATCCAGGGCCTCGAGCATCGCCTCGATCCCCGCCATTTTGATGCGGTCGACCGGAAGCGTGTCCACATAAGACCGGTTGAGCTCCTTGAGGATCGCATTGTCAATTTCGACCCACTGGCCGAGCTTGAAACTTTTGGACTGGCCGAACGTGTTGACGGCCAAAAGCAGGAGAACGCCTGCGCTGAAGAGTATCTTTTTCATCGTATGTACAGATTGGCGGGACCGAGCCCGGGGCGGTTACGGCAATTGCCGTGCCGAAACAGACAAAGATAAGCATTATTCGCAGATTGGGAAATATGCTTATCTTTGCACCGAAAATTATGTAATATGAAACAAGCAGTTAAGAAAATGGTTTTCGCAACGGGCAACAGCGGAAAACTGCGGGAAGCACAAGAAATCCTGGGCCGGGGGTTCAGCCTCGTTACTCCGGCCGAAGCCGGTATTACCCAAGAGATTCCGGAGACGGGGAACACCCTGGCCGCCAACTCCCTGCAGAAAGCGGAGTACATTCACAACCAACTGGGTACCGACTGTTTTGCAGACGACACGGCGCTGGAAGTGGAAATCCTGGGAGGAGATCCCGGAGTCCATACGGCCCGCTATGCCTCGGAAGGACATGATCCTCAGGCAAATATGGCTAAGCTTCTCCGGGAAATGGCTTTGCAGGAGATGGAAGCGTCTCTGGCCAGGGAATACGGGATCCATACCGTCCATGCCACGCGCAAAGCCCGGTTCAGAACAGTTGTAACCCTGATTCTGGACGGTGAGACGCACGTGTTCGAAGGCGTCCTTGAGGGCCGGATCGGACTGGAAAAGAAAGGAGACGGCGGATTCGGCTACGATCCGGTGTTCATCCCCGATTCCCTCCCCGCCGAAGACGGAACGCTGGTCCCCAACACGGAGCGCCTTACCCTGGCCCAGACCGGTGAAACAGCCAAAAACGCCATCTCACACCGCGGGAAGGCCCTCCGCGCCATGGCCGCATTCCTGAACGGGAAATAAGCCGATCTTTCCGGATGGCAGCGACAGCCGATATCGAACTGATCGTCCTGAACTACACCAAGTTCGGAGAAAACAGCATTGTCCTTCATACCCTTAGCCGGGAATATGGCCGGCGGAGTTTCCTGGTCCGAATCGGCCAGAAAACGTCCATGGCACTATTCCTTCCGCTGAACATTCTGGAAGCCCAAATCCGGGAGAACCCCAAATCCACATTGGGGTATGCCGGAAAGTTCACAGCCCGGACAGCCTTGAACGGCATACGGAACAACCTGTATAAGAATTCCATGACGCTCTTCATGAGCGAAGTCCTTTTCAAGACGCTGGCAGAAGGGGCCGACGAAGATGGAATCTATGACTGGTGCCTGCGGGAAATCATGACCCTGGACAGCCTGGACCGGGATTTCAGCAATTTCCACCTGCTCTTTCTCCTGGAATTCGCCATCGCGCTGGGGTTCCGGCCGACGCTGGAAGATCTGCTTCCCTTTGTCAAAGACAATGCATCGCTGGTACGGCGCCTCCTGGCATTGCCCTATGAAGAAGCCATGCTGGTCCCGATGACGGGACAGACGCGCAACGACTTGTGCGCTGCCATCATCGAATACCTGGAATTCCACACGGAGACCCGCATCAACATCAAGTCTCTCGGCGTCTTGCGGGAACTGTTCGGGTGAATTACTTGACGATCAGGATATTCGGAACCTTCCGCATCCCGGCATGATCGAAAACCCGGTTGTCGTAGGGATAATTGATGACCCCTGTCCGGTCGGTCCATAAGGTAGAAGAACCGCCTCCGTCCAGGTTGATGGCATCCTTCATGCCCAGCAAGCGGGCGATGACCGTCAGTTCAAGAATGGACATTCCTGCCGCCTGACCCGGGAAGCGTCCGTCCACAACCACCATGTACGCAGTCCCTGCCGCATCCCAGCCGAAAATGGTCCGGGGATGCCGCATTTGATAGAAAGAAGCCTCCGCCGGGAAGGGCGGGACTTTTCCGTCCAGCATCAGAATCGGACCGGAAGCCAGGGCGGAATAATACTGACGCCGGTAATTTTCCGTCCGGGTGCTGTCATACGGGATGATTTCAAGCCGTTTCCCGCACCGGTTCCGGATACACAGCACCCCGTTTGAACGGTAGAGTCCGGAAGCCGGTGTAACGCCGACCACCCGGTGGGCCAGGTTGAAGAAAGTAACGGGAGTCAGACGCTTCATGTTGAAATAACTGCCATTCAAGGCAAAACGGGCATGTTCACGCCTGGCCAGGGAATCGGTCGTATTGCTCAGTTCTCCCGGGGCATGGACCAGCGAAGTCCGGAACTTCCGGATAGGATACGTTACGATGCTGATGCTCTGGACACTGTCCCAAATATGGATCTGGGCATAGCCCGCACGGGCTCCCTTTCCGAGGTCAGTCCATTGCCAATCGATTGCAGCCCAAAGCGTTGAATCCGCTGCGGTCTGGGCATGAGCCCGCAGTGGGAAAAGCAAACCCAACAGGGCCGCGAGTAAAAATATCTTTTTCAAGGCTCAGAAAATTAAATCCATCTTCTTACTCAAACGAAGATAGTGATTTTTTGAGAAAGATTTTGAAAAGTCCCCAACTCATTGTATATTTGCATCCGCAAATGGGGTATTAGCTCAGTTGGTAGAGCGTTTGAATGGCATTCAAAAGGTCAGGAGTTCGATTCTCCTATG
>CADBPH010000183.1 GCA_902796455.1 uncultured Bacteroidia bacterium | reverse complement strand
CCGCGCCTTGGAAATGGCTGTGGCTGTGGCGCCTACGGACCTGACGGTCCTGGTGACCGGAGAGAGTGGCGTGGGAAAGGAAAACATCCCGAAAATTATCCATCAGAACAGCATCCGCCGGAACGGCAAGTACTTCGCTGTCAACTGCGGAGCTATCCCGGAGGGGACCATCGATTCCGAATTGTTCGGCCATGAGAAAGGCTCTTTTACCGGGGCGACGGAGTCCCGTAAAGGATATTTCGAGGAGGCGGACGGAGGGACCCTGTTCCTGGATGAAATCGGGGAATTGCCCCTGGCGTCCCAGGCGAAATTGCTGCGTGTGCTCCAGTCGGGCGAGTACATCCGCGTCGGCTCATCCAAGGTCGGCAAGACCGATGTCCGCGTGATTGCGGCCACGAATGTGGACCTGCGCCATGCCGTTGCCCGCGGAAAGTTCCGCGAGGACCTGTATTACCGGTTGGACGCCATCCAGATCACGATGCCTTCCCTTCGGGAACGGAAGGATGATATTTATCTGCTATTCAGGAAGTTCGCTTCGGATTTCTCGAAAAAATACGGCATGCGGAAGATCTCGCTGACCCGCGAGGCGATTCAGATGCTGATGGCCTATCGTTGGCCCGGCAACATCCGTCAGCTCAAGAATGTTGCCGAAACGGTCGCCGCGCTCGAATCGGAAAAACTGTCAGTGACGCAGGAGCGTTTCGAGATAGATGCCCAGACCCTCTCGCAATACATCCCCAAGGATGGCCCGAATAATCTTCCGGTCCGGTTCCGCGATGGGCAGGGATCGATTTCCGAAGACGACAAAACCGAGATTTTCAAGGCCTTGTACGGGCTCAGCAACGAGGTGAGCAACCTTCGCGGCGAGGTGAACAAGCTCAAGGCCATGCTCTCCTCCGGCCATGCCCTGGGCACGGCGGAGCGCATGATTCCGGCTTCGGAGCCGGTCCTGACGCATCCCGCCCCGGTATGGACCCGTCCCGACGAAGAGGATGTGGACATCCAGGACAACCTGACAATGCCGCCGATGCACCCGCATGCCGCTCCGGCTGTCGCGGCGGAGCCCGAAATCGACGAACAGGAGCAGCACCCGGACGAAGGCGTGCTCTCCATTAAAGACAATAAATCAGACCTGATCCAGAAAGCCCTGGAAAAGCACCACGGCAACCGGAAAATGGCAGCGAAAGAATTGGGGATCTCCGAGCGGACGCTGTACCGTTACCTGCAGGATAACCGGACGGGAAAGGAATGATATTCAAGGATTCAGACCATGCAGACTAAACCCTCTCACCGCCTGTTCTTCCGTATCGCCGCCCTGGCCGTCCTGCTGGGGGCTGCGGTCGCCTGTGGGATTTATTCCTTCTCGGGTACCTCGATTCAGCCGGATGTCAAGTCGGTGACAATCAATTATTTCGAATACAAGGCCCTGCGGGTGAACCCTTCCCTGAGCCAGGATCTGACTGAGGCCATGAAGGAGAAATTCCGCAAGATGACGCGGCTTGAACAAGTAGAGATGGACGGAGACCTGGAAATCGCCGGAGAGGTGACGGGATACGATGTGAAAGCGACGGCCGTCACGGCAGAGGAGGTTGCGGCCCAGAACCGTCTTACGGTGACGGTCAAGATTACCTTCACAAACCGCAAGCACCCGGAGGATGACTTCGAGAAGTCGTTCTCGGCTTATTCCGACTACGATTCCACCCAGTCCCTGGATGCGGTGGAAGGCACGCTGTGCGAAGAAATTGTCGACAAGCTGTGCGAAGATATCCTGAACGCGACTGTCGCAAATTGGTAAGACCATGACCGATTACATTGACTTGAAAAAACTGACCCTGGACGAGCTGACCGGTGTGGTGCATCTGTATCCATGGTATGGTGCTGCCCGCAAGGAGCTGAGCGTCAGGATGGCACAACTCGGCGGCGATACGTGGGGGAAAGCCCAGTATGGCGAAGCGGCCCTGTATGTGGGGGACCGTGCGGGCATTGCCGCCCTGTTCCGTCCTGCCGGGGAAGATTATTCCGACAAGGATGTGGAGGCGCTCCTGCGTGCTTTTATCGAGGAGCGGGAAAAGGCTGCCACAGAAGAGGCTGCGTCGCAGCGTCAGGTCCGGGTTGTCGGCGGGGATTTCTTCACGCAGGCCCAGTACGACGATGTCCGGATGAGCTCGGACAATGTTTTCTCGCGGTTCGCGGCCAAGGGTGTGAGCGAGCCAGCGGCGTCGAAACCGGAGCGGGATGCCAGCCTGGATTTCTGTACCGAAACCCTCGCGCGGGTCTATGCCGAACAGGGCTATCCGGAGCAGGCAAAAAACATTTATTCCCGTCTTCTCTTGAATTTCCCGGAAAAAAGTGCTTACTTTGCATCCCTTATCGAAAAATTGAACGAAGAGTAATTATTTAGTATCATGAACGCTATATTCACCATCCTGACGGTCTTGATCGTTATTGCCAGTATTCTCCTGACCATCGTCGTCCTTCTCCAGAACGGAAAGGGTGATGGTCTGGCCAGCAATTTCGTGGCCGGCAACCAGACTTTCGGTGTCCGCCAGACCGCTGACATGCTCGAAAAGGTGACCTGGGGTCTTGTGGCTTTTGTCCTTGTCGTTTCGATCGTATCGAGCTTCACCCTGACCAACCGGGGAGCAACGATCGACATCACTGACAAGATCGAAAACACCGCTACGGAGCAGCCCGCATTCCCGTCCGCTCCGATTCAGCAGTCCGCTCCTTCTACGGAGGCTCCTGCTACGGAAGCACCTGCTGCTGAGGCTCCTGCGAAATAAGAGAGTCTGCGTTTCCTGCGCGTGAGGGTTTTGCCGGACTGACAGTTTGTCAGATTCCGGGCACATGGAATATATTTTGGACGATAGCCGTTTGTTCTTCGGAGCAGACGGCTATTCTCACATAGTCTTCTATCCGGAGGGGGGCGGGCGGCATGCCCGCATCAGACTGAATAAAAGGAGAGAAAAATATGAAGACTGAATTTTTACAGAAATTTGCGGTGAACCTGAACGAGTTGGCCTCCAAGGGGAAACTCGATCCGGTAATCGGCCGGGACGACGAGATCCGGCGGGTGCTGCAGATCCTCAGCCGGCGGACCAAGAACAATCCGATCCTGGTCGGTGAGCCGGGTGTGGGCAAGACGGCGATTTCGGAAGGAATCGCCCAGAAGATCGTGAACGGCCAGGTCCCTGAAAACCTGAAGGACCGCAAGGTCTATTCCCTGGACATGGGCGCTTTGATCGCCGGTGCGAAATACCAGGGCGAATTCGAAGAGCGGCTCAAGGGAGTCGTCAAGGAAGTCGTTGAGAGTGAAGGAGAAATCATTCTCTTTATCGATGAAATCCATACCCTGGTGGGGGCCGGCAAGACTTCCGGTGCCATGGACGCTTCCAATATCCTCAAACCGGCCTTGGCGCGGGGTGAGTTGCGGACGATCGGTTCAACGACCCTGGATGAGTACCAGAAATATTTCGAGGCGGACAAGGCGCTGGAGCGCCGTTTCCAGATGGTGATGGTGGATGAACCTTCTCCGGCGGAATCCATTTCGATCCTGCGGGGACTGAAGGAGAAGTACGAGAACCATCACCGGGTCCGGATTGAGGACGATGCCCTGATCGCGGCCGTGAACCTGTCGCACCGTTATATCACCAACCGTTTCCTGCCGGACAAGGCCATTGACCTGGTGGATGAAGCGGCGTCGAAACTGCGTCTGGAAATGAATTCTGTTCCGGAGCCGATTGACGACCTGAACAGCCGGATCCGGCAGCTAGAAATCGAGAAAGAGGCGATCAAGCGGGAGGGTACCTCCTTGAAGTCGGAGAAAATCGGAGCGGAACTGGATGAGTTGACGGCCCGGCGGAGTGAGCTGATGAAGAAGTGGAACGAGGAGAAGGAGATCCTTTCTTCTCTCCAGAACGCCCGGCAGCAGATGGAAGAATACAAGATCCAGGCACAGGCGGCCGAACGGGCCGGCGATTACGGCAAGGTGGCGGAATTGCGTTATGCCCGGATGGCGGAGGCGAAGAAGACCATCGATGAGTTGACCGCCCGCCAGGCGGCAATCCAGGAGCCCTTGGTGACCGAGGCGGTTACGCCCGAGGACATTGCCGAGGTGGTGGCCAAATGGACGGGAATTCCGGTCAAAAGGATGCTGGAGAGCGAGAAGGAGAAATTGCTGCGCATGGAAGAGGCCCTGCACAAACGGGTGGTGGGCCAGGATACGGCTATCCAGGCTGTCTCCGATGCCGTCCGCCGCAACCGGGCGGGACTGTCCAACGAGAAGCGTCCGATCGGGTCTTTCCTGTTCATGGGTACGACCGGCGTGGGGAAGACGGAGTTGGCCAAGGCATTGGCGGAATTCCTCTTCAATGACGAGAACATGATCACCCGGATCGATATGAGTGAGTATCAGGAGCGTCATACGGTCAGTCGTCTGATCGGTGCGCCTCCGGGATATGTGGGGTATGATGAAGGAGGGCAGTTGACCGAGGCGGTCCGGCGCAAACCGTACTCCGTCGT
>CADBPH010000182.1 GCA_902796455.1 uncultured Bacteroidia bacterium | reverse complement strand
TCCGGGTCAGGTTATTCTCGAAGGTGATGTTCTTGCCCTTCTTGATCCGGTCGTCGAAGATGATGCGGGTGATGAAGATCGAGGTCAGCACGGAGGTGATGATACCGATGATCAACGTGGTGGCGAAGCCCTGGACAGGACCGGAACCGAAGATGAAGAGGACGATACCGGTGAGGAGGGTGGTCACCTGGCCGTCGATAATGGCGGAGTAGGCGTTGCGGTAACCGTCGGCCACAGCCTTGCTCAGGCCCTTGCCGGCAGCCAGCTCCTCTTTGATACGCTCATAGATAATCACGTTGGCATCCACGGCCATACCCAGGGTCAGGACGAGACCGGCGATACCCGGCAGGGTCAGCACGGCGCCGAACGAAACGAGGGTTCCGAAGAGCAGGAGTACGTTGCAGAGCAGCGCGAAGTCCGCCACCAGACCGGCTCCCTGATAGAAGAAGATCATGTACAGGAGGACGAGGACGAACGCGATGATGAAGGAGATGAGACCGGCGCGGATGGAACGGGCACCCAGGGAAGGACCGACGACCTGTTCCTGGATGATCTTCGCAGGAGCGGGCAGTTTACCGGACTTCAGGACGTTGGTGAGGTCCGTTGCCTCTTCAACCGTGAAGTTACCGGAAATCTGGGAGTTACCACCGGTGATTTCCGTCTGGACAGTCGGGTAGGAATAGACGAGACCGTCGAGGACGATCGCGACTTGCTTGCCGATGTTGTCCTTGGTCAGGCGGGCCCAGACATTGGCGCCTTCGGCGTTCATGGTCATGGAAACCGTCGGGTTACCCTGGTTGCGGCCCTGGCCGTCGTAGGAAACGCTGGCGTTGGTTACGGAACCGCCGTCGAGCGGAGCCTTGCCGTCACGGGAAGCAGCCTTGATGGCTACGAGTTCGTAAACATTGGCGGCAGCGACCATCTGGGAAGGCTTGACGGACCACATGGGACGGAATTCAGCCGGGAAGAGCTCCTTGATGCGGGGCATGTTGAGGAGTTTGTTGACCGCTGCAGTGTCGACACCCTGCGCATAACCGATGCAAGCGTTGCCGCGGGCATTGGACGGGGTGAGGACCGCAAAGAGCGGGTTCTGCTTCTTGAAGGCTTCGAGCGCCTGCTGGTCAGCGGCGTTCTGGCCGATTTCCTGATTCAGGAGGTTGGTGGTGTCCTTGGGCGCTTCAGCGGGAGCCGCATCGGCGGCAACGGGTTCTTCCTCAACCTGCATCTGAGCGAGGAGGTTGTTGGCCTCTACCAGGAACGGATAGATTTCCTGATTGTCATAGGTGGTCCAGAATTCGAGGGAAGCGGTTCCCTGGAGCAGCTTCCTCACACGCTCCGGCTCTTTCACGCCCGGAAGTTCGACGAGGATACGGCCGCTGTTGCCGAGTTTCTGGATGGACGGCTGGGTCACGCCGAAACGGTCGATACGGTTACGCAGGACGTTGAAGGAGTTGGCGATGGCGCTTTCCGCTTCAGCCCGGATAACCTCAATGACCTGTTCGTCAGTGGATTCGGGTTTGATCCGGTCGCGCATTTCGAAGGTTCCGAAGACCTGGGAAAGGCGGGCGCCGCCGGCGGTCTCTTTCCATGCGTCGGCGAACAGGGAGATGAAATCGGCGCGGGAATTCACGCTGCGCTCCTTGGCGAGGGCAAGCGCTTTCTCGAATTCAGGCGTGCGGTTGTCACCGGCAATCGCCTTGACGAGATCCTCGAGCTGGACCTGCAGCATGACGTTCATACCGCCCTTGAGGTCGAGGCCGAGGTTGATTTCCTTGGATTTCACGTCCTTGTACGTGTATCCGAAATAGACTTTTTCATTGGAGATGGAGTCGATGTACCATCTGTTCCGGACTTTGGAGAGAGAATCGAGCACGAATGCCTTGTCCGCATCGGCGACTTTGCCGTAAGCGGGTGTCTGCTGGAAAGCCGCAACAGCCTCTTCGGCATACTTGGCGGCCTTCTTTTCCTGGAAACTGGTCACTGCCGTGAAAGCAAGCTGCCAGATGCAGGCGATGGCAAGCAGGATAGCTACGATCCTGATAACACCTTTACTTTGCATTGTAATGTATACTTTTAAATTAAAAATTCATTTTTTCGGGCGGCAAGGAAGTTGCAGTTCCCCACTGCCGGCAAAATAGAATGCAAATTTACTATTTTTTTCTAACAAAGAAACTTTATGCCAGTTATTTCTTAAATTTGCCCTTTGAAATGATCGTTCTGAGGATATGCGCAAGGCTGTTTTCGTTTTCCTTCTCTTGTCTGTCACGTTTCTGACCGTGACGGTCCCCGGTGCTGCCCGCGAACAAGCGGATTCGGTCGTCGTCCCGATCCTGAACCTGTCGGCGCCCCGGCTGATGGCGACAGCCGATTCCTTGCGTCGCGAATACCGTTTCCGCGAGGCAGTGGAATTGTTCCGGCAGGCCCGTGCCAAGACGACGGACTCGCTCCGCCTCATGCGGATTGACGAGCAGATGGCCATGGCGCAGAACGGCGACAACATGCGGGAGTATTGCAGCCAGCCCGTGGTGATCGCCCGCCAGCGTTTTTCCCTGGAAGACTTCTTCCTGTTTTATCCCCTGCTTGACGGGGCATGGCGGCCTGTGCCCAACCAGCTGGATTCCCTCGGGACGGATGGCCCGGCCCGGGGCATGTATATCCCGCAGGAGGCGGATGTGCTGTATTACAGCGCGAAAGACGAAGACGGCATGTACAATCTCTACCGGACGGAGGTGCTGGATACGGTCTGGTCCGTGCCGGAGTTGCTCGGGGAGCAGATGACTTCCTCGGACAATGAGATTTTCCCGATGCTTTCGCCGGACGGGAAATCGCTGTTTTTCGCCTCCAACGGGCTGTACGGGATGGGCGGCTACGACCTGTATGTCTCGCAGTGGAATCCGGAGACCCGGGACTGGGACGTTCCGATGAACATGGGCTTCCCCTATTCTTCGCCGTATGATGATTACCTGTTCGTCAACACGCCGGATGGGAAATATTCGATGTTCGCCTCGAACCGGGAATGCTCCCGGGACAGTGTATATATTTATGTACTGGAATACGACAGCATGCCGGTACGGAAGGCGGTAGAAGATCCTGCGGCGCTCCGCACCCTGGCGTCCCTGCATCCGGTGGCGGACCCGGGGCGGATGGACAATGGTTCCGCCGCATCCAATGCCGTGCAGGAAAATGTGGATATCCGCCGGTATACCGAGAAAATGATCCGCGTGCGCATCCTCCGGGATTCCGTTTCCCTGTTCAATAAGTCGATCGATGAAGCGCGCAGCGCCCTCTCTTCCGCGTCGGAGGAGGCGAAAGCGTCCCTGGCCGCCGAAATCCGGTCGAAGGAAGAACAGTTGCCGCGGCTGCAGGAGGCCCTCACGGAGGCGACGAAGCAGTTGCAGGAGATTGAGATGGAGTTTTTGCTGGGCGGGGTTGTCATCGATCCGGAAACGGTCCGGAAAGAGGCGGACCGGGAAATCGTCGGCGCGTCGTCCGGCTACACCTTCACCCGCCGTTCCATGGGCCCGGCTCCGAAGATGAAGATTCTCAAGCCGAAGCCCTCGTTCGACTATTCGTTCAAGATTTTGCCGGAAGGCCGCTTTGCCGAGAATAACACCCTTCCGGACGGGCTGGTGTACCAGATCCAGCTGTTCAGCATGTCCACGAAGGCGACGGTGCGCCAGCTCAAGGGCTTGAGCCCGGTATTCGAGCGGACGTCCTCGCAGAAGTATATTTACAGTGCCGGCTTGTTCAACACCTATAAG
>CADBPH010000181.1 GCA_902796455.1 uncultured Bacteroidia bacterium | reverse complement strand
GCCAAGCAAGTGGATTCCCTCTACGAAGTCCAGCAGGCGAATTCGTATATCGGCCTGCTTGGCCAGACGGTCGCCCCGGTCCTGGACCCGCTCGGATTCAATTGGAAAATGGATGTCGGACTGTTGACGGGCGTCGCAGCCAAAGAGCTGGTAGTCAGCACGCTTGGCGTCATGTATTCCCAAGGCGCCAAGATCTCGGAAGGAGAAGACCTGTCCGAAGACACCGCCCTGCAGAGCGCACTGGTCCAAGACATTTCCTGGCCGGCGGCCCTTGCCTTCATGGTATTTGTCCTGCTTTATTTCCCGTGCATCGCGACCTTCGTGGCCATCAAGAACGAAACCGGGAAATGGAAATGGGCCATCGCCTGCTGCGCCTACACGATGGTCGTCGCCTGGGTCTTTGCCTTCATCGCCTTCCGCGTGGGAATGCTGTTCCTCTGATCCCCGGGGAGACTGCCGCCCGTCGGTTGACGGTACTTTACAACAAGGCAGAAATCGCTGCGGCCGTTTTTTTCAGAGATGCTTCCATGGACGCCTGGATCCGGTCATTGATCCGGATATCCGGCAGATAAATCCCGATAGCGGCGATGACAACCCCGTTCTGGAAAAGAGGAGCCGCCAGACCGACCACGTGATTCTTATTCAAGGTTACGAGAATCCCGTCCCGCCGGATTTTCACGAATGCATCCTCCATCTGCTCGCGCGTACGGACGCCGGGCCATTCCGCTCCCGGCAGCCCGGCGATCTTGATGAAATCATCCAGACGCTGCCGGTCGAAATACGCCAGCTGCACGACCCCGGATGTCGTCCTGTAAACCGTGGACTCCTGCTTGGCACGTACCTGGAGTTCGTGATTGGCATGGACTTCATACAGCAGGACCCTTTTGCCGTTGCGGACCGTGGACAGGAGGACTGATTCATTGAACTTCCTTGACAGCTCATCCACATACGGGAAGCCCGGCTTCAAGATGGAGGAGAGCTGGTCCGAACTTCCCGTCAGTTGGAACAACTTGTATCCCAGGGTATACCCCCGCTTCTTCTCATTTTTCTCCAGATACCCCAGATCAACCAATGATTTGAGGATATTGGCACACGTGCTGCGGTTGATTCCCAACGCATCCGCGATTTCCGTCATCAACCAGTTCTTATCCTTATCCGATGCGACTAATTCCAGGATCGCCGAGACCCTTTCTATCACCTGTATCATCAACTCTTATCTTAAGCGTCTTCCGGTAAAAATAATCATTCTCTGATAAACGCACAAAAATAACCTATTTCTGAAAAAAATATTTAAACGATTTAAGAAAGGAGGAGTTTTATTTAAAATAATTTCTTATCTTGTCATCATAAAATGATTGTTCATTATTATAAAACAAAACCTACTCATCAACCACACCTTCCATCATGAAAAAACACGTTATTCCCATCCTGCTCACAGCATTAACGCTGGCAGCATGCAGCCGGGCCGTCCCGGTCAATCCGGAACTGGCCCAACCCACCATCGACGCCAAACTCATCGGCGTCGTTGCCCCCACGACGCTGGACAAGACCCACAACGATGTAACCATCGGATGCGAAGTACTGGACCGCGATTATGCCGACTACCACAAATACAAAGAGTACCTGGAGAAAATCGGCATCCGGAAGATCCGCCTGCAGGCCGGATGGGCCAAGACCGAAAAAGAGAAAGGTGTTTATGACTTCGCCTGGCTCGACTCGATCATCGACGACGCCGTCTCGCGCGGGTTGGAGCCCTGGCTGGAGACCTCCTATGGCAACCCCATTTATGAAGGCGGCGGAACCAAATTCCTCGCCGGCGGATGGCCCACTTCCGAAGAAGCGCTGGCTGCCTGGGACAAATGGGTCGAGGCCATGGCTGTCCGCTACAAGGGCAAGGTACACGAATGGGAGATCTGGAATGAACCGGATATCAACAAATCATTGAAGGAGAATCCCGCTCCGCTTGTCGATCTGCAGATCCGGACCGCGGAAATCATCAAGAAAGTCGACCCGGACGCCAAGATCGCAGGCTTTGCTTGGGCCGGCTGGAGACCGGATATTTTCACGCAGTGCATGCAGATGATCCAGGATGCCGGGAAACTCGATCTTTTCGAATGGATTTCCTATCACTTCTATCATTTCCGCCCCGAAGACATGTATAAGAAGGTAGATGCCATGCGGGACAGCCTCGACAAATTCTCCACGAAGATTATTCTCCGTCAGGGCGAAACCGGGGCTCCGTCCAAAGGCTTCAAAGGCGGCGCACTCAGCAAATACGACTGGTCTGAAATATCCCAGGGCAAATGGGCGCTCCGGCGGATGCTCAGCGACCATGGCAAGAATATCCCCACCACGATTTTCTGCATCAGCGACATGAACTACGGCGGCGACGATGCCATCAAGATAAAGAATGTCAAAGGGTTGCTCGAAACCGACGATGACAACAACGTCGTGCGCGCCAAACAGGCCTATTATGCGGTCCAGAACCTGATCGCCCTCTGGGATACGATGGCCACCTCTGTCGATACGGATAACATCCAGGTGGAAGGAGACGGTTCCTATTCCGTTTATTCCTTCACCACGCCTGCCGGCGGCAGTTCTTTCGCCGTCTGGGAAGACGCCTCGACCCCCAACGACAACGTAGCCACCACCCCGACCAAGGTCACCTTCAAAGACGGGAAGTTCAAGAATCCTGTCTGCGTCGACATCCGGACCGGCAATGTTTACAAGGTCGGCTATGAGAAAAACGGCGCCGACTGGACCTTTGTCGTTCCCGTCTATGACAGCCCTGTCTATATCGTCGACAAGACCGCATTGATTTTGAAATAACCTTAATAACAACTAAAACCATGCAGCTTTTAAAAAACTATCTATTCGTCCTGGTTGCCCTGTTCCTGTCTTGCATGACGGCATTCGGGCAGAACGGACGGGTAAAGGTAACCGTTACCGACAACTCGGGGCCCATGACGGGCGCCGGAGTGCTCGTCAAGGGGACAAACAATGGCGCCGTCACGGACATCGACGGTACGGCGACCCTCTCCAACGTTCCCTCGAATGCTACCCTGGTCGTATCCATGATCGGGTATGAAACCCAGGAAATCGACGTCAACAACCGAGCTCAGATTGCGGTAACCCTGGCGGAATCTTCCGAATACCTCGACGAGGTCATCTTTGTCGGTTACGGTACGCAGAAGAAAAAAGACTTGACCGGATCCATCGTCCGGGCGGATATCGAGACTTTCAAACAGAGTCCGAACACGAACATCCTGGAATCGCTCCACGGCACCGTGGCCGGCCTCAACATTGGCCAGGTCAACTCGGCGGGGGCGAATCCTTCCATCGAAGTCCGCGGACAGACGACGATCAACGGGTCCACAAGCCCGCTCATCGTACTTGACGGGATCATTTACTCCGGAAGAATGTCCGATATCAACCCTGCCGACATTGCATCCATTGACGTGTTGAAAGACGCCAGCAGCAAAGCCGTATACGGAGCTCAGGCAGCCAACGGAGTCCTTATCATCACCACCAAGGGCGGAAAACGGGAAGTCGCGCCGAGGATTACCTATAATGGAACCTTTGCCATCAATGAGCCGACCATCCGCACCCGTCTGCTGAACCGGGAAGAATGGCTGCAGAAAATGCGGGACATCGAATATGAGAAAGCGTATACAAAAGAATCCGGATACACCCAGGAGAACCCTGACTGGGACTATACCATGTCCCAGGTCTTCGCCCCGACATTCGCCGGAATTGCCGCCGGGACGGAATATGACTGGTGGGACGCCTGCACGAATCCCGGCCACATGTACCGGCACAACGTAACCGTCGCAGGCGGCTCCAAGACGGCATCCTACTACCTCTCCGGGAGTCATTCCGACATCAAGGGTATCACGATGAACGATACCTACAAGCGGACGACCCTGCGGGTCAATCTGGATGTCAACGTGACGGACTGGCTGAAGGTCGGAACCAATACGTTCCTTTCTTTCCTCGACTTCTCGGGAGAAGCGCCGACCCTGTCCAATATCATGAATATGAACCCGGTCATCACACCCAAGGATGAGAACGGAGAATATATCGCGAACCCGAATGGCCAGAATGTGCTGAATCCTTTCCTGTATTCGACATCAGACGACATGGAGAAGAAGCATCAGATCAGTACGACCCTCTACGGCATCGTCAGCATTCCCTGGATTCCCGGACTGCAATACCGAATCAACTACAGTTACCGCCTGAATGCGGCCAACAATGGGAATTTCAACACTTTCAAGAGCAACTTCCAAGGCGAAGGCTTGAAATCTTATGCGGATGACAATTACTGGCTCCTGGACAACATCCTGAGCTACAACCGTTCTTTCAACAAGCACGACATCGGGGTAACCCTGGTCTATGGAGCGAATGAACGGATCCATGATGAAACCGAGGCAAAGGGCGTCGGGTTCGCCAACGG
>CADBPH010000180.1 GCA_902796455.1 uncultured Bacteroidia bacterium | reverse complement strand
TCCAGCACAATCGCCGTATCATTGGGCACATTGAACTGAATTCCGATCCCGTCGAAATTCCCGGCCAGTTCCGTCTCCGATTCCACCAGTTCTACCGGCGGCAGGTAAATCGAATGCGGGTCCAGTTCGGCCAAGGCGGCCACGACGGCGGCATCGGTGAGCGACTTGACGTCCACCGTATCCACATAATTCTTGCGGACCTCTTCCAGGATCAGGTTGAGTTTCGCCCAATTGGAGTAATTCGCCCGGATTTTATGCCCCCGGATATCCCGCATGATACTGCCCACCGTGAGGGTCAGCACCACGCCCAGCACGATTCCCAGCAAAGCCGCATAGGAACCGGATTTATCCCATTTTTTCATCAGTCTACCCTCTCTACCTCGATTCCGGCCTTTCGGAGCAGGTCCACTCCGTCCGTCAGGCGGTACTCATCCCGGTACACGACCCGCCGGATTCCGGCCTGGATAATCAGTTTGGAACATTCCAGGCAGGGAGAGGCCGTAACAAAGAGCGTGGCTCCCTCGCTGCTGTTCCCCGATTTGGCAACCTTGGAAATGGCATTCGCCTCGGCATGAAGGACATAGGGCTTCGTCACCCCATTCTCGTCCTCGCAGATGTTCTCGAATCCCGACGGGGTCCCGTTGTAGCCGTCGGAAATGATCATTTTATCTTTCACGAGCAAGGCTCCCACCTGACGGCGTTTGCAATAGGAATTCCGGGCCCAGATCGAGGCCATGTCCAAGTAACTGCGATCGAATTTCTCCATGGTTTATTTCCCGTTTCTCTGATACAAATAGCGTTTGATGCTGCGCTTGGGCGTCCGTTCGAAATCTTCCGGCATGAACTCCACTTTCTTGATTTTCGCGTAATTCGGAATTTCCTTGTTGATTTCCGGCAAGGCGTTGGTGATCCGCGCCTCCAATGCGCTGCGGCTCAGGCCGTCCAGCTCGCCCTGATGATAGTCCAGGTAGACCAGGGCAACCAGGCTGTCGTCATCTTCGATGACCAGCGAATCCACGACATAAGCCACGTTGTTGATCACGGCCTCGAGTTCTTCGGGGTAGATGTTCTGGCCCGAAGGTCCAAGGATCATGCACTTGGAACGGCCGCGTAGGAAGAGGTAGCCGTCTTCGTCCATCACACCCATGTCACCGGTACGGAACCAGCCGTCCTCGGTGAAGGAATTGGCCGTCGCTTCCGGATTCTTGTAATAGCCCAGGAAAACATTGGCCCCTTTGACCTGCACTTCGCCAGGCACGCGGGCCGGATCCGGAGAATCGATCCGGATCTGCATGTTCATGGCCGCTTTCCCGCAAGAGCCCAATTTGGTCTTGTTCCAGTGGGCATAGGCAATGATCGGCGCACATTCCGTCATGCCGTAACCGACGGTATACGGGAAGCCGATGGTATGGAAGAATTCCTCCACCTCCGGATTGAATGCGGCGCCGCCGAGGATGACCTCCTCGAAGTTCCCGCCAAAGGTATGCACCAGTTCCGTACAGAATTTCTTCTGGATAACCTTGTCCAACACAGGCAGATTCATGAACATGCGGTTGCGGTCGATAATCGGTTTCAGCTTGGACTTGTAGATTTTCTCGATGACCAGCGGAACGGCGATGATGACACTCGGATGGACCTCGGAAAAGGCCTGCGTGATGACCTTGGGGCTCGGGACACGGGTCAGGAACTGCACGTGCGCGCCGATGGTCATCTCAAAGAGGAATTCGAACATCATCCCGTACATATGGGCGGACGGCAGCATCGCCACCACCTCGGAATGGTCGTTCATGTGGCTCTCCGCATCCCTGGAAAACTCGATATTCGACAGGAGGGCCCGGTACGGAATCATCACGCCCTTGGAGAATCCGGAAGTACCTGACGTATAATTGATCAAGGCCAGCTCATCCGCCGAGTCGCAGTAGTAATCCATGTCTTCGGGGCCGAAATAATTGGGGTATTTCTTGCCGAAGCTCTCATTCAAGTGCTCCCGCACATTCCACAGGTCCTCCGAAACCGCATAGAGGAACTTGAACGTATTGATCTGCACCACAACGGACAAACCGGGCATTTCCTCCGGGCTGAGGCCTTCCCAGATCACGTCGTCCACGAAAAGGACACGCGCTTCGCTGTGATTGACCAGATAATGGATATTTCCGGGCTTGAATTCATGCAGAATGGGGACAGGAACGGCACCATAGGTCATGGCCGCCAGGAAGCTGACGCCCCAGTTGGCCTGGTTGCGCGAGCAGATGGCCACTTTGTCGCCCCGCTTGAGCCCGCATTGCTCGAAAGCAATATGCAGTTTGGCAATCCGGCGGGCGACATCCCGGTAAGACAGGGTAGCACCCTGATAATTGGACAGGGCCGGGCGGTCCCAGTGTTCCTTGAAGCTTTTCTCTAAAAGTTTGTTTACAGATTGGAATTCCATATCATTATTCCTTATTTGTTTGCAATTTGATTTTCCTTTGCTTTCCATCCAGGCAAGTCACGGTAACAGCGCCGTTTTCGCCGGCCTGGACGGGCGAATCCGGACGGATCATCTTGTCCCCTTCCGCGCGGGTCAGCGGTTCTCCGCCCCCGAACGGATAAATCAGGGTCTGGATGGACGTCCGGACCACCCAGTATTTCTTGCCGCGGACCTCCAGGAGTTCCGGCAGGCATTTGATCGTTTCTTTCAGCGAGATTCCTTCCCAGAAATCGGGAATACGGCCATGCAGGTCATACATTCCGACCGTATTGTCCGTGTGCAGGACGACGGCGGTGTAGCCGTGCGCCCCCGTGAAATCATACGCTGCAGGCCCCAGGAGCACTTCTTTGCCCAGCGAGACGGGGAAAGGACTGACAAAGCGGCCCAGCCTGTCCAGCAGGTACAACTTGTCCTTGGAGGCAAAGAGGAACTGCAACTTCCCGTTCCCATAATAATCGATGGTCGCGACCGCTCCGCACAACGGCGAAGAGAACGGGACGCTCCAGATTCCCTTTCCGCCTTCTTCCCGCAGGGAAAGGGCTCCGTTCGCGCTCTGTGAAAGGAGATTGACCTTGCCCGTTCCGCTGTTGGTAACCTTGAACGGCCCTTTGGGAACGACCACGACGGTATCCCTTTCGATGACCACCGGATCCAGGCTGCGGGTTGCGGTGACCCGGCAGGAAGTGACGTCCACCGCCTTGCCGTGCACGCCCACAAAGACCGGTTCAAAACTGATTCCCGCCGCCGTATGGCGCAACTCCCGGGACAAAGCCGGCGAAAAGAGCCGATCCAGGAGCGGAGGATTCTCTGTCAGAGAGAAATACAATACCATCCCCTGCCCTTTTTCAGGCATGCGGGCGGCCACGGAAGCATCCGAAAGGAAGGTCCGGAGCGGATGCGTTGTCCCGAGGGCGAAGGGCGCGACAGCCTTTTCCGTGCCGATCACCATCCAGTCTTTCACCCAAGTGAAGACCGTTTCCTCCGGAAGGGAGAAGAAACCGCCGAATTCGAGACCGGCGAACCCGGCGTAGGCATAAGGCAATACAGCAGGCTTGTAACCCCGCAACGTCGTCAGTCCGGTCCCCCGGAGCAACACGTCGGGATCCGCCTTGCCCGGACGGATCAGCAATACATCATATACGCCGGACTCCCCGGTATAGGAAGCGCGGACGATTTCCTTGATATCCAATGATTCAACCCACTTATCCGGGGTTAGACCGACGGCCTTCCCCAACGCGGCGCTTTCCCGCTGGTAGCCGTCCAGGTGCCGCGTCGCATCGATGTATTCCTGGTATCGGGCCCGGTAAGCCGTAACATCCTGCAAAGGCAGGCTGAGGGCGAAAACCGTCGTAGCCGGGAGGATATCCGCCATCTTGCTGTCCCCGCCCCGGGTCCGGGCGAACACGTCCATGAAAAGAGCAGGAGAAGCGGAATGGGAGACCGTTCCGGACAGTTCCAGCGCCTTGGCGGAAATGCCGGAAATGGCCAGGGCGGTCCAACGGGTCAGGTGCGAGAAAAAGTCCGACACGCCTGCGTAACCCCTTCCCATGTATTTCTGGAAAAATTTGCCGGCATAGTCATGGTTGAAGAAGAGGGCGTCCTTCCCCTGCATGGCGGCAGCCGCTCCCGGGAACCCTTCCTTGTCCAAGACGGACATGCCCCCCTGGAGATGCGACCGCGAAGAAGTCAGCAGCGCCTCGGACGGGGAAACCAGCATCAGGGTCTTTTTATGCAAACGGGAAGAGACAGGAGCATAGGTGCTGCCGTCCAAGATTGCCGAAGACAGGCCGCAGGAGTCTGCTGCTGCCTTGACGGCGCGGGCGACGGCACTCGTATCCGCCGGCGCATCCGAAGCCGTGAACAGCAGCAGCGGCACCATTTCACCGCTGTAATGAACGGAAACAATGGCAGGAACGTTGCGCAACGCTGTTTCCTGCAACCGGGCGAGGAATTCCGGGAAACGGCTGTTCCCCGTGCCGCGGAAAAGTGAGCCGACCGCATGCGTGCTGTCGGTCAGCACCGACACCGCGTCTTTGAGCGACGCACTGCAGAACAGCATCGCCGCATCGGACGGAACCGCCTCCAGGAGCGGATATCCGGTCACGTCCTCTTTCTGGACAGCCACCGGTTCCGGAGTTTGGGAATCCTTTCCGGAAAAGAGATTGGCGACGGCAACGGCCACGAGGGCAGTCAGCAAGGCCAGGGCTGCGATACAGAGTATGAGGGTTTTCCTGTTCATCTAATCATGGGGAATTGCCGTACTCCCCATTATGCAAAGATAAACAATATTTCGGAAAAGAACCGCTTTACTTGCCTGAATCCGAAAAACGCTTTCAGGAAGGTTTTCCGGCGCTGTCCAGCAAGGCCTGGAGGGCCTCATTCACAGGGCCAAAAGTGAAACGGTCCAGCGCCTTCCGGAACTTGGCGGCAATTTGCGGATTGCACAGGTTCCCGATAGAGCCCTCGTGCGTATGGGAGAGCGCCCCCTCCCAGGTGAACTGTCCGTCCATGATCTCCCGGCCCACTTGCCGGTATGCCTCGCGGAACGGGACGCCGGCCAGCACTTTGGCATTGACTTTTTCCACGCTGAAAGCCAGGCGGTAACGCGGATCGTCCATGATATCCTGCCGGACCGTAACGCCTTCCAGCGCATAGGCGGCGATATCCAGGAGATCATCCGTTTCGTCGAAGAGCGGCAGGTAAACTTCCTTAATCAGCTGCATGTCACGGAAATAGCCAGACGGCAGGTTGCCGGTCATCATGCGGATGGTCGGGGCAATCCCCTGCAGGCGGTTGCAATGGGACCGGATCAATTCGAAGACATCCGGATTCTTCTTGTGCGGCATGATGCTGGAGCCGGTCGTCATCGAATCCGGCAAACGGAGGAAGCCGAAATTCTGGCTGTTGTACAAGCAGGCATCTGCGGCCAGCCGGCCCAACGTTTCCGCGATGCCGGCATAGGCCTGGGCCACCATCCGCTCGAGCCGGCCCCGGCACATTTGCGCGTAGACGACATTGTAATCCAGGTCGGCGAAGCCCAGCAGACGGGTCGTCAGCGAACGGTCGATGGGCATCGAGGAACCATACCCGGCCGCGGAGCCCAAGGGATTGCAATTGACCACATCCCAGACTGCGCCCAGCAGCGTCAGGTCATCGGCCAGGCTCTCGGCATAAGCCCCGAACCAGAGTCCGAAGGAAGAAGGCATGGCCACCTGCAGGTGGGTATACCCGGGCATCAGGACATCCTTGTACCGCTCGGAGCATGCCTGCAAGGTCTCGAAAAGGCGCTTCACTTTGCCCACGGTACGCTCGATCCGGGCGCGGGTGAACAAATTGATATCCACGAGGATCTGGTCATTCCGGGAGCGGGCGGTGTGGACTTTCCGGCCCAGGTCGCCCAGGGCTTCGGTCAACATGTTCTCCACCTGGGAGTGGACGTCCTCGATGTCTTCTCCGATGACGAAATCCCCGGCGACGGCGCTGTCGTAGATCTTCCGAAGTTCCCGCAGCAAAGGGGCCAGATCTTCCCGGGGCAGCAGGCCGGTCCGGGAGAGCATCGTGATATGGGCCATCGTCCCCAGCACATCGTACGGGGCCAGTTGCAGGTCGAGTTCGCGGTCGCGTCCGACGGTAAAGCGGTCGATCCGGACATCCTCTTGTATTCCTTTATCCCAAAGTTTCATTCAATATTCATTTAAGAAGCTGTTTCAATGGAAAGCTGGTCCAGCAGCCGGACAAAGATATCAATTCCCTCCCGGATTTCCGAGAGCCGGATGTATTCATCCGGGGCATGGCTGCGCGCAGAATCGCCCGGGCCGATCTTCAGCGTCGTGAACGGGCTGACACTCTGGTTGCTGGTCGTCGGAGACCCGAATGATTCCAGCCCCAGGCTGCGTCCCCGGACAACAACCGGGTGGTCCGCCGGGATGGACGCGCCGCTCAGCCGCGTGGACCGCTCCTGCACCCGGCAGGAAACCGCTTCCCGGATCAGGGAAAGCAATTCCACATTCGAATAAAGCCCGTTGGAACGGACATCGACGACAAAACGGCACCGGTCCGGAATGACATTGTGCTGGTATCCGGCTTCGATCTGCGTCACCGTCATTTTTACCGGTCCCAGGAAATCGGAAACCGCCGGGAAACAGTATGTCCGGAACCACTCGATATCCGGAAGAGCCTTGTAGATTGCGTTTTCACCCTCATTCCGGGCCGCATGTCCGCTTTTTCCCAGCGCCTCGCAATCCAGGACCATGAGCCCGCGTTCCGCGACGGCCATCTGCATGCGCGTGGGTTCGCCCATGATCCCGAGCGCGATCTCTCCCAGGAACGGGAAAATCGCCTCCAGCCCTGCGCGGCCGCACACTTCTTCTTCAGCCGTAGCCGAAAAAACCAGCCGGTAAGGCTGCGGTTTGGCAGACAGGATGCGGAACGCCTGCAACAAGGCGATCAGGGAGCCGCCATCGTCATTGGATCCGAGGCCGAAAAGGCGGTCTCCCTCCAGGTCCGCACGGAACGGATCCCGGGTATATCCGGTGGAAGGACGGACCGTATCCAGGTGTGCATTCAGCAGAAGGGTCGGCTTTTCGCTCGGGAGCAGCCGGCCATCCGGGGCCGTCTCCCCCGCCACGCACCAGAGGTTGTTGCCTTCCCGGAAAGGTGACAGGCCATGGGCGGTCATCCAGGCTTGCAGGCAATCGGCCGCAGCCGCCTCTTCCCGGCTGAAAGAAGGGATGCGGATCAGATCCCGGAGCAATGCAATCAGTTCATCCATAATGGGTCATGGAATAATGCGGGTGCCGCCCCGAAGGGCAGATGCGCTTGTAATGACAACTTCGGCGACACCGGCTTTCAACGAAGAGAACGCCCCGGTCAATTTCGGGACCATCCCCCCGGAGACCGTTCCTTCCGCCAGCAGGCGCTCAAAGCCGGCCGGGTCGATAACGGGAATTACCGAGGAATCATCGGACGGATCCGACAGGACTCCGGGCTTCTCGAAGCAGAAAGTCAATGTAACCGCATATCCGGCCGCAGCGAGCCCCGCCGCCACCTTCGAAGCAATGGTATCCGCATTGGTATTCAACAGGTTTCCCTCTCCGTCATGGATCAGCGGCGCGACGACCGGGACGGCCCCATCCGCCAGGATTCCGGCAAAGGCATCGGCTTGGACAGAGGTGACATCACCGACACAGCCGAAGTCGACCATCCCCTCTCCCGGCATGTCCACCGGCGGACGGCGCTGTCCCCGAATGCAATCCAGGTCCGCGCCGCACAGGCCGAGTGCCCGCACGCCCCTTTTGCCCAAGGATGCGATGACGGTCTTGTTCACCAGCCCCGCATACACCATGGTTACGACACGCAGCATCCCGGGGTCCGTCACGCGGCGGCCGGCCACCATCCGGGTGGGAACGCCGAGGCGTCCGGCCACTTCCGTGGCCGTCCGGCCGCCGCCGTGCACCAGGATTTTCGCCCCGTCCAGGGCCGCGAAACCGTCCAGGAAAGCTTCCAGTTCCGCCGGATTCTCGACAACGGCCCCGCCGACCTTCACGACATGCAAAGGGGTGGCGCTCATTGCATTGCCTCCAGCATCCGTTTCATGACCACCTGGGCGGAAACCACCCGGTTGGCTGCCTCGGGGATCACCAGACTCCGGGGCGAATCAATCACCTCGTCCGAGACGATCATGTTGCGGCGCACCGGCAGGCAGTGCATGAAATAAGCATTGTCCGTCACGGCCATCTGCCGGGCACTTACGGTCCAGGCGCGGTCCCGGCTCAGGACCTTCCCGTATTCCCGGTAGGAAGCCCAGCTCTTGGCATAGATGAAATCCGCCCCTTCGAACGCTTTCATCTGGTCATACTCCACCCGTGCGTTCCCGACGAATTGCGGATCCAGTTCATAACCTTCGGGATGGGTGATGACAAAGTCCACATCGGCGGCATTCATCCATTCGGCGAACGAGTTCGGTACCGCCTGCGGCAAGGGATTCGGATGCGGCGCCCAGGTCAGGACCACCTTCGGCCGCGGTTTGGTCTTGTACTGATCAATCGTAATCAAGTCCGCAAAGGCCTGACAGGGGTGCACCGTCGCAGACTCCAGGCTGATGACCGGTTTTCCGGAATATTCAACGAATTGATTCAGAATCGTTTCCTGATAATCGAAATCCCGGTCTTCGAAACGGGCGAAGGAGCGGACGCCGATCAGGTCGCAGTAACTTCCGATAACCGGAATCGCCTCGCGCAGGTGTTCGGGCTTATCTCCGTCCATAATCACGCCCATCTGGGTTTCCAGCTTCCAGCTGTCCGCCCCGACGTTCAGGACGATGGCATTCATCCCGAGGTTCATCGCCGCTTTCTGGCTGCTGAGCCGGGTCCGCAACGAGCTGTTGAAGAAAATGAAAATGGCCGTTTTGTCCGTTCCCAGAGATTTCCAGTGGAACGGATCCGCCTTGACCCATGCCGCCTCGCGCAGGGCTGCATCCAGGTCGCCGATATCGCTTACGTGAAAGAACTTTTTCATGCCTGTTATTTCTTAAATTTCACTCAATACATCTTCCAGGGCGCTGATAAACTGGGCGGCCTCTTCCTTTTTCAGGACCAGCGGCGCCAGGAGCCGGATCATGTTCTTTCCGGCGACACCCGTAAAGATATGCTTGTCATACAAGAGTTTGGAACGGATGGGGGCGACTTCCCGGGAGAACTCGATTCCCAGCATCAGACCGCGACCGCGGACCTGGCTGATGGCCGGATGGGAAGGCAGGTGGGTCAGCAGGTAATCCCCCACTTCACCGACATGCTCCAGCAGATGCTCCTGCGTGATGACATCCAGCACGGCCAGCGCTGCCGCCATGGCCAGATAATTCCCGCCGAATGTCGTTCCCAACATGCCCTTGACGGCTTTGAACTGCGGGGAAATCAGCACACCGCCGATCGGGAACCCGTTGCCCATGCCCTTCGCGACCGTGACCAGGTCCGGCTCGATGCCGGCCCACTGGTGCGCAAAGAATTTGCCGGTCCGGCCGTACCCGCTCTGGACCTCATCCATAATGAGGACGACCCCGTATTTCCGGGTCAGCGCCGACAGTTCCCGCAGGAAGGCATCTTCCGGGACGATAATGCCGCCGACACCCTGGATCCCCTCAATGATGACGCCGGCGACATCGCCTTTGGCCAATTCCGCCTCCACCGCAGCGGCGTCATTCATCTCCACGAAGGTGACCTTGTGCGCCGCATTGAAAGGCGAAACGATTGCCGGATTGTCCGTTACGGCCACTGCACCGGAAGTCCGGCCATGGAAGGAATGGCGGAATGCGACGATCCGGTCTTTCCCGGTATGGAAAGAAGCCAGCTTGAGCGCATTCTCATTCGCCTCCGCCCCGGAATTGACCAAGAACAGCGAATAGTCCGGCATGCCGCAGGCCTCTCCCAGGCGGTGGGAAAGTTCTTCCTGGAGCGGGTTGCGGACGCTGTTGGAATAAAACCCGATGCGCGAAAGCTGCTCGGTCAGCGCGCGGACATACACCGGATGGGCGTGCCCGATGGAGATGACCGCATGGCCGCCATACAGGTCCAGGTATTGATTTCCTTCGGCATCCCAGATCGTGCACCCGCGTCCTTTGACCGGGGTCACATCGAAGAGGCTGTATACATCAAACAGATTCATGGCATTTCCTATATTTAATAACGCAGGGCGCGCAGGTGGAGTCCTTCGGTCTCCTCCTGGCCGAAAAGCAGGTTCATGTTCTGGACGGCCTGCCCGGATGCGCCCTTGACAAGATTATCGATCATGCTGATGGCCAGCGCTTTCCCGCCATGCTTGCTGACATGGAGGATGCATCGGTTGGTCCCGACGGCCAGTTTCATGTCCGGATCGAAGGGAACGACTTCCACGAAGGGTTCGTCCCGGTAATACCCGCTGTACAGGGCGGAAAGTTCTTCCCCGGAGAGCGGACAGTCATAGTAGGCTGTCACCATGATTCCGCGGGTGAAATTGCCCCGGACGGGGATGAAATTGACCACGCCGCCGAAAGCCGGATCCAACCGGGTCAGGGTCTGTACGACTTCACCCAGGTGCTGGTGCGTAAAAGGTTTATACACGGAAAGATTCCCTTCCCGCCAGCTGAAATGGGTCGTTTCGGAGGGCTTGACACCCGCTCCGGTCGACCCGGTGATTCCCGTCACATGGACTTCGCTCCGCAGCATCCCCGCGTGCGCGGCGGGCAACAGGGCCAATTGGATCGCCGTGGCGAAACACCCCGGATTGGCGATCCGGCGGGCACCGCGGATCTCTTCCCGGAAGGCTTCCGGAAGGCCGTACACAAAGCCTTCCGCATCCGCGGCCAGGCGGAAATCGTTGCTCAGATCAATGACGGCTCCGTCATAACGCCCGTCCAATTGTTCGTGGACAAATCCCTTGGAACGGCCGTGTCCGGAACAAATAAAAATCACATCCGCCTCATTCACAGGCGCTTGCTCACAAAAAGCCAAATCCGTCAGCCCGACCAGGTCCCGGTGCGCTTCCCACACCGGACATCCCGCATGAGAGGCACTCTGGGCGAAGACGACCTCCGCCCCGGGATGCTCCTGCAAGATGCGCAGCAACTCGCCGGCCGTATAACCGGCCGCTCCGATGATTCCGGCGCGGATCATAGTTCCCGTTCGAGTTTGGCGCCTTCGTCGGCATGGTTGGCGTAATAGACCCGCAAGGGAGTGGAAGTGACCTTGATGAAGCCCTTGGCATCTTCGGCCGTCCACCCTTTCTGCATCTCGCCGTATTCGCCGAGCTTGGTCTTGACCAGGTCGTCAGCAGAGACCACGCCGACGGTGGAGAAGCTGTAGGGGCGCAATTGCATGGTTACCGTCCCGTTGACATTGCGCTGGCTCTCGGCGAGCATGGCCTCGATGTCCCGCATGACCGGCTCCAGGTACTGGCTCTCGTGCAAGAACATGCCGTACCAATTCGCCACCTGGTCTTTCCAGTATTGCTGCCACTTGCTGAGGGTGAATTTCTCCAGGAATTTGTGCGCGGCGATGATCAGCATCGGCGCTGCGGCCTCGAAGCCGACCCGTCCCTTGATGCCGATAATCGTATCGCCGACATGCATGTCCCGGCCGACGCCGTACGGGGCCGCAATCTCCTCCAGGGTCTGGATTGCCTTGACCTTGTCCGCGAATTCCTGGCCATTGACAGCCGTCAGTTCTCCGCGCGTAAAGGTCAGGCTCACCGTTTCTTCGCCGGTTTTGGTCACCTGTTTGAGGTAGGCCTGTTCGGGAAGGCCCTGCGCCGAATCCAAGATTTCGCCGCCGCAGATGGACGTGCCCCAAAGCCCGACATTATAGGAATACTTGAGTTTGGTGAAATCGGCGAAATAGCCGTTTTTGTTCAGGTAATCCACCTCTTCCTGGCGGCTCAGGGCCATGTCCCGGGTCAGGGTGATGATTTCCATGTCCGGAGCCATGACCAGGAAGGTCATGTCGAAACGGACCTGGTCGTTCCCGGCACCGGTTGAACCATGCGCAATCGCATCCGCGCCGATCTGCTTGGCATACCGGGCGATGGCCATGGCCTGGAAAATCCGCTCCGAAGAGACGGAGATCGGATAGGTCCCGTTCCGCAGGACATTGCCGTAGACCATGTAACGGATGCTCTTGTCATAATACTCCTTCGTGACATCCAGGGTCACATAGCCTTTCGCACCCAGGCGATAGGCCTTCTCTTCATTTTCCTTGAGCTGCTCCGGACTGAATCCGCCCGTGTCCGCACAGGCGGCGTACACCTCATACCCTTTCTCCCGGGTCAGGTACATCACGGTAAAGGAGGTATCCAACCCTCCGCTGAATGCAACGACTACTTTTTTTGCCATATCTTTTCTCCTAAGAATCTTCTGATAGTGTAAGTTTGCCGACGACGGATGCCCAGACATTCTCGTCCACGGGCTTGCCGAGCGGGTTGCGGCTCGCCGCCTTGACGGGATCATAGAGCATCCCAGTGCACAAGCAGCGCGTATAATTGTTCCGCAAGAGGACATCGAAATTGATGCAGCTCTCGCAGCCTTTCCAGAACTGCGGGTCTGTCGTCAGTTCAGAGAACGTCACCGGGACATAGCCCAGCGCCGTATTGATCTTCATGACTGCCAGGCCGGTCGTCAGGCCGAAAATCTTCGCCTTGGGGAAGCGCTTCCGGGACAGGTCGAAGGCCGTCTTCTTGATCCGTGCGGCCAGGCCGTGTCCGCGGAATTCCGGCTTGACGATCAGGCCGGAATTGGCCACGAATTCTTCATGGTCCCAGGACTCGATGTAACAAAAGCCGGCGAACTCCTCTCCGCAAGTAGCGATAATCGCCTTTCCCTCACGCATTTTACTGGCAATATACTCCGGATTACGCTTGGCGATACCGGTCCCGCGAACTTTGGTGGCATCCTCGATGGTCTGGAGGATTTCAGGGATGTACCCCAGGTGCTGCTCACCCGCCACCTCGACAATGACATTGTCCATTTCCTTATTTATTATATGTTCATCATTTTCTCACTTTGTCCGAAATCCCGGGAATCAGGTTCTCCAATCCCGTGAGGAAAACATCCGGCTGTGCATGCTGCCGGAGGATGACCAGAATCGTATCGTCACCGGCAATCGAGCCCATGATTTCATGGCCGAGATTCATGTCGATGAAAGAGGCGACCATGCTGGCAAAACCCGGCCGGGTCAGCAGAACGCAGAAATTGCCGGAAAACTCGACAGAGTCAATGCCGGAAAGGGTATGCTCCGACTGGGAGGAATTGATCCGTGC
>CADBPH010000179.1 GCA_902796455.1 uncultured Bacteroidia bacterium | reverse complement strand
TCGGCAATCATTTCAAAACAGCTTCATCGTCCTTAACAAAAATAGTAAAAAATGATTGTAATCCGGTCAATTATTGGAGTATAAATGGATTTGTCCAAACGGACCGCCGGATCCCCGGCGAGTGAAAGGACGGTGCAGCGCTTGCAAATGCGGAATTATTGTTACCTTTGTCTTGGATGTTATCCGGTCATTTCCGGGGATCCCATTTTATGAAACACTTGCTGCAACAGATCCTTATCGCACTTCTTCTCATCTCGATGCCTGCCCTTGTCTCTGCGCAGGGACTGAAAAAACTGTCTCAGCGGACAGAACTGGTTACGGTAGAAGTGGAAGTAAACGAAGCTTTCACCACGAGTCTCGAGGTTTTCCGTATGAAAGACGACGGGAGTTATTGGCTGTCACTCGGGCACCTCGGTATCGGGTCGGAAATCCTGCAACTCCAGTTCGATCCTGTCCATGAGTTGTTTATCCCGCTCGGAAAGACACTGGACGAGGCGATTGAGTCCTTGAAAGGAATGCAGGAGTACTACAATCAGCCGCGGCTCTCTACCGCGGAAATCCAGGGATGCCTGACGGCCCTGTATCCTCTTGCCGAGAAGTTGGAGCCGGTCACGGTCACTTCCCGAAAGATGCTGGCGAAGAAACTCCTCTCATTCAGCGTGACACGCGATGACTTCGTCCGGTCGACCTATATCGGCAAATCTGATTTCGGATCGCTGGTAACGAGCCTGAAACTCTACAAGAAAATACACCCGAAAGAAAAATAGCCGGGGCTGTTTGGTTGGTAAACAAGTAGTTACGGGGAAAAAGAAAACGGACAAACTGCCGATTTTGACAATTTGTCCGCTTTGGCTCCCCTTGTAGGACTTGAACCTACGACCCCCTGATTAACAGTCAGGTGCTCTAACCAACTGAGCTAAAGAGGAATGTTTTGGGATTGCAAATGTACAACATTTTACGCATAATCCAAACTTTTTTTTACTTTTTTTTTGCTCCTGATTGCTTCTGCTGTGTATTCCAATAATCATCAGTTTTTTCTATCTTTGTAACGAAATCGAAAACGGCAGCGGAAGTCCATGGATCTCGCTCTCCTTTCAAAAATGGTCAAAGAATTGATTCTCGACAACGACGAAGTCACCCTTCCCGGTGTCGGGTCTTTCGTGACGGAGATTGTCCCGGCTTCTTTCTCGGACAGGGGATATACCATCAATCCTCCTTACAGGCGCCTGTCTTTCAGGCAGAAACAATCCACTGACAATTCGGCCTTGATTTCCTTCTATGCTGCTTCCAACCAGGTGGACATCGCTTCCGCGACCCGGATCGTGACAGAATTCCTGGAGCAGATGCAGCGGGACCTCAAGCAGAAAAAGACCCTGGTATTTCCGGGTCTGGGCCGGCTGCGGGCGACGCGGGAGAACAATTTCTTTTTCATCGCCGACGAAGACCTGGATATCTATCCGGCCGGCTTTGCGCTGGAACCGATCTCTTTGAAGACCCATCAGGAAACCCCCGAGGAAGTCTCTTCCGCCCTGGAAAACCTGCGCGCGCTGGTAGACGAAAAACCGGCTCCCCAGATGCCGGCCGCGCCGGTGTTGGGAGATATTTCGGATGTTTCTGAATCAGATGACGCCGGTCATACTGCGGTCGCCTTTGCCCAGGAAGATATTGATATTCCTGTCGTTTCTGAATCGGCGGCGCCGGAGGAGCCGGAAGCCCCCGCTGCAGTCCAAGAGCAAAACCAACCTGACAATACGTTGACTGAAATGGAACCGAAGAAGAAAGAATCTCGTGCTGAAAGGCGTCGCAAGCGGCATTATCTCTCCCACAGGGAAAAACCGTCCTTGAAGAAGATTCTGTTTTGGACATTGCTGGCGCTGATCTCGCTGGCGATTATCGGGTTGCTTGTTTTCATGATCCTGGCGCAGCTCCAGCCCGAATTCATCGACCGCCTCCTGTACACATCCGAGGAACTCGAGATCATCAATACGGTACTCTAGCCCGTCCGGAATATCAGTGAAGCCCGACTTTCCAGCCGGGCTTCACTGTTGGATGTCATTTCCGTTATTTGATCCGGATCCTCCGTCCGATCTTCAGGGTGGTCCGAGACGTCAGGCCCGGATTCAACCGGCAAATCTTCGTCACCGTCGTTCCGTTCCTGACGGCAATCTTTCCGAGCGTATCGCCTTTCCGGATCGTATAGTATTTGGCAGCAGCCCGTTCGGCAGCCGCTTTCGCTGCTGCGATGCTGTCCGCCTTGGCCTTGGCGGCAGCCTCTTCGTAGTCGCGGGTGTCGCCTTCGTTGATTTCCTCTTCCTCTTCGTCAGACTCCGGTACATACCGGCTGTTGGCGTCCAGGTATTTCTTCTTCAGCACGAAAAGCTGCGTCCGCAATTCTCCTTTTTCGAAATCAATCAGCCACTGCGGGTCGAAAGCATATCCTTTGAAGCGGGTTTCGAAATGGAGGTGTGCGCCCGTCGAACGTCCCGTAGATCCACCCAGTCCGATCTGCTGGCCGCATTCCACCCAGTCGCCGACTTCGACCGAACGTTCGGAAAGATGGGCGTAGAAGGTTTCCAGGCCGTTTTCATGCCGCAGGACAACAAGATTGCCATAGCCCCGCACGTATTTGGACATGCGGACTTTGCCGGCAAAGGCGGCTGGAACGGGGGTCCCGGTCTTCAGGGGCAGGTCGACGCCCATGTGACGGCGGCGGTGCCGGTATCCGAACGGCGAATACACCTTGGTCCGGTTCGGGCAGGTGAAATCATTGATGGAGTCGGCCACCCAGATGCTGATCTTGGACGGCAGGTCGGCCAGCGCGATGCCATACGGATTCGGCGTGTCGTCCGCCCAGTCTTTCGTGAACAGTTCCTTGGTCATGATCGTGGACGGATCCCGCCAGTATCCCCAGGTATTGTTCACATACAGGAC